>JAZBOD010000156.1:0-4477 GCA_036350955.1 Desulforhopalus sp.
GAGAATCATCCTGACTGCCTCGCAGGCCAGGCGATGGGTGCGAGGCGGCAGATCCTCCGTCACCGGACCGGCCACCTGGCCGACCGGCAGCGCTTCGCCGTGCAGCACAGGGAAGAGCCGGAGCGGGGCAAGTGCCGAAACTCCCTGGCGCAGGGTCAGTTCAGTTGCTGCCAGCCCTCTGCCAAGCGGGCTGACTATCCCCGCCGCGGCAATGTATACCGGCAGCCTCGTCAAGAGGCGGTCCCCTCCCGGTGGGCGGAGACATAGTCGGCGAGGGTGGTCAGCGAAGCAAAGACCTTTTCTCCGACTTCCTGGTTGTTGATCAGCACCCCATAGTCCTTTTCGACCATGACCACCATTTCGAGAACATCGATCGAATCAATACCGAGGTCTCCCCCTACCAACCGGGCATCCGGGTCAAACTCTTCGGGGGTGATATCGGTCAGGTTCAACAGACTGATGAGCTTGACCTTAAGCTCCTCGACTAAATCATTCATAGTGATCTCGATTGTATAGATGATAAAACCATGCCATTCGACCTGGTCTGGGAATGGCTGGCTCTTCCCTGCCGGGATCGGCCATAAGCGGTCAAAGGTGCTATGGTGCCAGGTTTTTGTCAACAAGATAAGCGACCGCCGCGGAAAAATTCCCTTGCTCTTTTGGGCCATATTGAGAAAAACTGCGCCTCGCTCCCGGGCTATGCCGTAAGAGTACCCTTTTTGCAGCGTACCTCCGGAACAAAAAATCACCAAATATCTACTCACCGGTCCGCAGGAAGACCACATTCCCGTCAGAATACCCCGGGGATGGCAAAAACTCTGCCGCAGCTGATGGCAATGGATGGCATATTGACCCTGGAAGAGCTCCTTCCCCACCGACCACCGATGCTGCTGATCGACAGGGTTGTCGAGGTCAATGCTGTCTATGCCCTCACCTTGAGCCGAGTCGCCCAGACCTGGCCAATGGCCGACGAACATGGGGTCGCTTCGCTGATCCTGGTCGAGTTGGCCGCCCAGACCGCCGGGGTCTGCAATGGCTGGGAAAGGATCCGCACCCGGGGGATCGACTCGGAGCGGACCGGCTGGCTGGTGGCGGTCAAGCGGGCGGAATTTCTGGTCAACCAGCTGCCCTTTGGCATGCAGCTGAAGACCAGGGCGGAAAATACCCTGGAGTTCGATACATTTCGGGAAGTGACCAGCCAGGTGTTTGACAACGACAGGCCCATCGCCGAAGTGGTTCTGCAACTCTACCAACCCTGAAGGAAAAAGATGACCGAAACCAGCAGGACCAAGACCATCCTGGTGACCGGCGGCAGCGGCGGCATCGGGCGGGCGATCTGCGCCGAGTTCGCCCGGCCGGGCTCCTACCTGGTAATCAATTATCAGCACAACCGGGCTGCGGCGGAAAAGACCCTGGAACTGGTCCGGGCAGCCGGTGCCGAGGGTGAGATCTGCCCTTTCGATGTCCGGGATCAGCAGGCGGTGGAAACCAGGATCGAGGATATCGCCGCTCGACTGGGGCCAATCGAGGTGCTGGTCAACAATGCCGGAACCATCGCCGACGGCCTGTTCATGATGATGTCGCCGGAAAAATGGCGGGAGGTCATTGATACCAGCCTGCACGGCTTTTACCATGTTACCCGGCCGGTGATCGAGATTATGGTCCGTAACCGGCGGGGATCGGTGGTCTCCATCTCCTCGGCCTCCTCGCTGATGGCCAACCGGGGACAGGCCAATTATGCTGCAGCCAAAGCCGGGTTGAATGCCGCCAGCAGAACGCTTGCCACCGAGGTGGCCCGGCTGGGCATCCGGGTGAATGTCGTTGCCCCGGGGCTGATCGATACCGGAATGATCGAAAAAGCCCCGAAAGACCAGATCAAGCAGCTGATCCCGATGGCCCGCATCGGCCGACCGGAAGAGGTGGCCAGTGTCGTCGCCTTTCTCTGTTCCGATGCGGCCTCCTATATCACCGGGCAGATGATTTCGGTCAATGGCGGTATGTTGTGATGTGCCGCCTGCTCCCCTTGATAGTCTTTGCTCTACTGGCGGTTGCTCTCCTCGGTGGGCCGGTTGTCGCCGAGAGCGGAATACGGTCAGTTCAGGCTGATTTTACTCAGGAAAAGCAGATGAAGATCCTTTCCCGGCCGCTGCTCTCCCGGGGTACCTTGGTCTTTCAGGCGCCACAATCGCTCAGGTGGGAATACCACACCCCGCTCCGGTCGATCATGCTCCTGCACAATGGGCGAATGGCCAAGATGGTTGAACGTAACGGCCGCTTCGAAAAGGAGAGCCGCGCCGGAGTCAGCTCAATGCAGATCATCCTCGAGGAGATCAGCAGCTGGCTCGAGGGCCGATTTACTGACAACCCGATGTTCGTCGTCGACACCAGCAGGGAACGGACCGTGCTCCTCACCCCAAAGGAGCCTGGTTTGCAGGCGATAATCAGCCGCATCGAACTGCAGCGGGGAGAGCAGGACGGGGTGATCGATTCGGTGACCATCTTCGAGGGGGCGGATGGCTGGACAAAATTGACCTTCAGCAATACCGTACTCAATCAGGTGATCCCGGCGACGGTGTTTCAGGAGCCATGATCTCGCGATTTATTTTCTCTCTGGTAAGTGTTCTGCTGCTGAGCTCCTGCGCCTCGCCCGACAGGCAATCCATGCCGCACCTGCTGGCCATGGCCGGCAAAAACCCTCGCCCGGCGGAATGTGCGAAGATCTTCCCCACTGGGCACTGGCAGTTGAGCCATGTGATCACCTTTGCTCTGGCTGGAGGGAGTGGCACGGTGGTTGGCGTGCTGGTGCTCAACGGCGAAGAGATCCGCTGTGCCCTGGTTTCGGTCGAAGGGTTGACCCTCTTTGCCGCCCAGGCGACGGGGAGCAGCGCGCCGGAAGTAACCCGGGCCCTTCCGCCCTTTGACAAACCCGGTTTTGCCGAGGGCCTGATGCGCGATATCCGGACGATCTTTAGCTTTCCCCCCGGCAATGCCGAGTACGGCCAGTTGGCCGATGGCGCCCCGGTTTGCCGCTACAGCGGCCTGACTGTCACCGATGTCCTGCCCGAGGAGGGCGGCTGCTGGTCGATCGCCACCTACAGTGGACAGACCAGAAGCAGACTGATCCGCGCCCGTTCCTGCCGGATGATCGGCTCGACCGCAGTCGCCGAGGAACTCGAACTGGTCGCCGCCCAACCGGCTGGCTATACCCTCAACATGCAGCTGATCAGCGCCGAGCATCTGCCGGCCACCAAGGGAGATCTGCCGTGAAATTCAAACTGATCTACCCGCGCTGGCCGAAACTGGCCCGGCAGACCGAATTCCATCTTCCTCCCCATGGGCCGGTGGTTTTTGCCGCCACCCTGCCGGAACACGTCGAGATCGACTTTGTCGATGAGAACCTCGAGACCATTGATTTCGATGATCCGGTTGACTTCGTCGGGATCTCGATGATGCTCACCGTTCAGGTGAAACGGGGCTGGGAGATCGCCGATATCTACCGAAAAAAAGGGATCAAGGTGATCTTTGGCGGCATTGCCACAATGCTCCATGCCGAGGAGACCATGGCCCATGCCGATGCGGTCTTCCTCGGCGAAGCCGAAGGCCGGATGGCCGAGGTCTTCGCCGATTTCCACCGGGGGGAGTTGCGGCGCTGTTATGATTTTCTCGAGGATCGCCCGGATATCGCCCTGGTCGGCCCCGCCCGGCGGGATATTCTCAACCGGCGGCTCTATAACCACAAGGGGGTGCAGATGGTCGATCTGGTGCACGCCTCCCGGGGTTGCCGGTTCAACTGCTATCCCTGCGCGGTAGCCTATCTTGGTGGAAAAAAGTTCCGGCCACGGCCAATTGAGAAAACCATCGCTGAAATGGCGACGATTGACAACAACCGGCTGTTCCTTGTCGACAATTCCCTTGCCCAGGATACCCGCTGGGAAACCGAACTGTTTAAGGAGATGATTCCCTTAAAAAAGAAATGGTGCTGCCACCCGATCGAAGACCAGCCGGAGGTGCTTGACCTGGCTGCCCAGGCCGGTGCCTGGTACGTCTACCAGGCGGTGTTTGACACCTCAGACTACATCAGAGAAAGAATCAGACGCTACCACGACCACGGGATCGGGGTAGAGGGGACTGTTCTCCTCGGCCTCGACAGCCATACCGAGGACTCAATCAAGCGGCTGATCGACTTTCTGCTCGAAATTGAACTCGATCTTGCCGAGTTCACCGTCCTCACCCCGTTCCCCCACACCAAAGCGTTCAACCAACTTCATCAAGAGGGGAGGATTCTCTCCTACGACTGGGAAAAATATTCAGCGGATCACGTGGTTTTTCAGCCTCGGCACATGTCCGCCGAGCGACTGGCGGAGCTGCTCGACTACGCCTGGCAGAGCTTTTACCGGGAGGAGTCCCAGAGTATCAAGATGGCCAGGCTGTTCCAGCAGGTGGTCAAAAAGGAGATGGCCGACAACAGCTTCAGACC
>JAZBOD010000157.1:0-4601 GCA_036350955.1 Desulforhopalus sp.
CTCATCGATCTTGGATATCCCTTTCTGGCTTTTGCGGTAGCCCCGGCTCTCCGCCTCCCCTTCGGCAAAGGCGGTCCAGCTGATTGCCGGACAACCGAGGCGGATGCAGGACATGCAACCGACACAATTCTCCTGCCTGGTGTAGTAGGATACCGGCCGCCGCTCCTTCATCTCCGGAAGCAGCACACAGGGCGCCTCGGAAATCACCACCGAGGCCTCGCGCAGCTCCACCGCCTCTTTCAGCACCTTCCTGGTCTCCACCACGTCGTGGGGGTTGACCCGGTAGACGTGGCGGACGCCGATCGCCCGGCAGAGCGCCTCAAGATCGAGACGTTCGGTCGGCTCGCCGAGGATCGTCCCGCCGCTGCTCGGGTTGTGCTGCTGGCCGGTCATCGCGGTGATCCGGTTGTCGAGAATGATCAGGGTCGAGGCCGATTTGTTGTAGACGGTATTGATCAGCCCGGTGATGCCGGAGTGGATGAAGGTCGAATCACCGATCACCGACACCACCTGGTTGTACCCCTCGTCACCGAGGGCCTTGGCCATCCCGTGGGCCATGCTGACCGAGGCACCCATGCAGACGCAGGCATCCATTGCCGACAGCGGCGGCAGAAAACCCAGGGTGTAACAGCCGATATCGCCGGAAACGAACACCTTCATCCGTGACAGATTAAAGAAGATCCCCCGGTGCGGACAACCGGCACACATGTTCGGCGGTCTCCCCGGCAATTCAACCGGGGCAAAGAGTTCACCGACACTCTCCGGATCGATGGCGCCGCGGACAATGGCGGTATTCAGCTCGCCCTGGCTGGGGATCAGATCCTTGCCGTGGCAGGCAATACCCATCGCCTTGATGTGGGTTTCGAGAAAGGGGTCGAGCTCTTCAACGATATAGAGTTCATCGACCATCGCCGCAAACTGACGGATCATCTTCTCCGGAAGCGGCCAGCACATGCCCAGTTTGAGGACCGCCGCCTCGGGGAAGGCCTCCTTGACATAGAGATAGGAGACCCCGCCGGTGATAAAGCCCCGCCGGGTATCGCCGGGTTCGATCCGGTTGACCTCGATGGTTTCGGCCAGTTCCCGGGTGCGGATCATCCGCTCTTCCACCACTTTGCGGCGCTGCCGGGCGATCGCCGGCAGCATTACCAGTTTGCCGGGGATCTTGTTGATGCCGCAGGCCGGGTGACCACTGGTCGGTTCGCCGCGCTGCACCACCCCTTTGACGTGGGAAACCCGGGTGGTGATCCGCAGCATTACCGGGGTATCGAGCTCTTCACTGAGGGCAAAAGCAAGCTTGACCATCTCCTTTGCCTCTCCAGGGTCGCTCGGTTCGAGCATCGGCAGCTTGGCGGCAAAGGCGTAGTTGCGGTTGTCCTGTTCATTCTGGGAAGAGTGCATCTCCGGGTCATCGGCACTGACCACCACCAGTCCGCCACAGACCCCGGTATAGGCAGCAGTGAACAACGGATCGGCGGCTACGTTGACCCCGACATGTTTCATGGTGGCGAGAGCGCGGGCGCCGGCAAAGGAGGCGCCGATGGCCACTTCCAGGCCAACTTTTTCGTTTGGTGCCCACTCGCAGTAGACCCCATCGTAGAGGGCGAGGTTTTCCATAATCTCCGTGGAGGGTGTGCCGGGATAGCCGGAGGCCACCTTTACCCCCGCTTCCTGGGCGCCCAGGGCGATCGCCTCGTTACCGGACATCCACAGTGCCGTTTGGTCTTTGGTCGTCACAGAGTTCTCATGCTCCTTCTTGAATGATCTTTCTTCGGTTTCACGACTGGTTAGCCTTGGTTGAACCGGTTGCGGCAAATCGATTAATAACCCGGCACCCTACCCCGAAAAGCGCCTTAGCGGCAAGTTCTTTTTGCGGCACCCAAACCAACCTGTCCGCCAGCACGACAGCTTCTCGGCCAGGTCTATGTGGTTTTTCGCGGCCAAGCTGTTCCAGGGGTTGAGAAAGAAAACCGTCGCGGGCAAAGGTCCTCGCCCCTCTGCCTGGACAAAGGCTTTGAAAAATGCCAGGACTTTATCTTTAAAATCGGTGCAGGACTTCGTATAATGGGCGACAAATGGCGGCCCGCCGCAACGGCACCGCAGAGTTCACCCCGAGTGTTTTTTCCCATGGAGGCAATGCACCATGTATATCGGCAGAATCATGCGAACCGAACTGATCACCGTTTCTCCCCGCACCACCCTGGTTGAAGCAAGTGATTTGATCAAAGAGAAGAAAATTGACCACCTGCTGGTGGTCGATGACCGGAAAAAACTGGTGGGGATCGTCTCCGACCGGGACCTCAAGCAGTACTGGGCCTCCCCGGCAACCTCGCTCTCCACCCACGAACTCAACTATCTCCTGCAGAAGGTGCTGGTCTCGATGATCATGATCAAGACCGTGGTCACCGTGCCGACCAGTACCACGATCGAACGGGCGGCGCTGACCATGCAGCAGCACCGGATCAGCGCCCTGCCGGTAATGGAGGAGGACGAACTGGTGGGGATCATCACCTCCACCGATGTCATGCGGGTCCTCCTTCAGGCCATCGGCATCAGCGAAGAGAGTGTCCGGCTCAGTATATTTGTCCGGGACAGCATCGGCAAACTCGCCGAAGTCACTGCCGCTCTCCGTGATGCCGGGATCAACATCCAGAGCCTTTTCTGCTGGCCGGAGGAGAAACTGGCCGGCATCACCCAGATGGTTCTCCGGGTTGCCGCCCAGGACGGTGAAGCGGCAGTCGCCGCCCTCACCGCCAGGGGATTCAAGGTGAAAAACCGCTACGAGAAGGATATCAGCGCCTTCCTCCCCGAATAAAGGCAATCGCGCATCACTGCCGGGCGGCAAACACCAGTTTGCCGCCGAGATGGCCGGCAATGCCGGCGGCAGCGAGCATCAGCAGGGCGATCCCCAGATAGATCAGCTGGTAGGGGGAGCCCTCGCTGGCCACCGTCGGGTCGATAAGTCGCCAGAACACCAGAATGTTGACGGTGGTCAGGACTATCAGCGAACAAAGGATCTTGGTGATGAAGATCGCCGAGCGCAGGCCTTTGTAGCGTTTCTGCCACTCCATATAGCCGGTGAGCAGGACCGCCGGGAGCATCACCAGGACAAAGATCAGATTGAAATAGGCGGCGTTCTCCAGGATGGCAATCTTGAAAAAGCTCGCCAGGAGCAGAAAAACCACCGCCGCCGGAAGGATGCCGTTGGGAAAGTGGACGGTAATCGGGTGGAGGTGAAACTTCAGCACCAGCCCGGCCAGGCGGTCAAAAAGACCCGGCCCGGCGGCCACCGCGGGTTTGGCTCCGGGAGAAACAGCCACACCGTTCTCTGCCGGCTCTTCCCTGGGGCCAGCAATTTCGTTGCCGGCGGCATCGATTTCGACAAAGAGATTTTTCAAAGCTCCACAGGCCGGGCACTTCTCCGGCGGTTCATCGCCGAAGTGGATATAACCGCAGATGGTGCAGCGCCACCGTCGGTTGGTGGTTGGTGCGACAGCTTCGGCCGATGGCACAGCAGGAGACGGTGCGGCAGCTTCGGCCGTTGGCACAGCAGGAGTTGGTGCGCCAGCTTCGGCCGGCGCCACCGCAGGACTTACTGGCGCAACCTCGCCTCCTTCGGCTGAAGCGGTTTCAGCGACGGGAGCAATCTCCTCGGGCAGTTGAACAAACATCTTTGGTGGGGCCTCGCATACCGGACACTTCTCCGGAGCCGCCTCGTCTTTGTGAACATAGCTGCATACACCGCATTCCCAGCTACTCATCCATCGCACCCTGGTTATTGTGATTGAGATAAACAGCGCTTTTCCGGCGCCGCACCGTATACCCCCGTTTTTAGCAAGGGGGCACCCCCAATGTAATAAGAAAAAATGGCCAACAGATCAAGAGCGAAACGTCTGGGACGGGGCAGGTTCGGCGAAAGTTGCCATAAACCGGCGGTCAATCCAGTTTTTGAGCCGATAGGCAGTCTTGCCGGCAAAGGTCAGCCACCATTTAGCGAGAAGCCCATCTCCATCGCCCAGGTTGTAGATCAGCAGATATTCCCCGCCAGGGGAAAACGGCGCCAAAGGCGCGCCATCAAACCAGGCGAGCAGATTGTTAAACAGCACCCGGTTCTGGCGGACAGCATAGACCCCGACCTTGTCCAGCGGCCTGGGTTGAAAAGATATGCAGTCACCACCGCCGAAGATCTCCGGATAGGCGGTGGACTGCAGCGCGGCATTGACCAGAAGGCCTCCGTCGTGCCCCACCGGCAGGCCGGAACGGACAAAGAGCGGTGGCGGCACCACTCCGGTGGCCACAAAAATCAGATCCGCCTCGACCGAAGCGCCGTTATCAAGCAGCAGGCGGTGCTCCTCGATCCGCACCACATAGATGCCGTCGATGATCCGGATCGCTTTGTTCTGGAGGATCTCCCGGGCTAAAAAGCGCAGGCGCTCGGCTCTGCCGGGTAACAGGGATCGACCGGCATAGAGACGGATCTCCGGTGGGTTTAGCCCCCGGGTCCGGCACAGTTGGTGGAGATTCCCGGCGATTTCCAATGCCGAAGGCCCACCGCCGACCACCGCGATCCGGCAGCGGCGCTGACCGGCCAGGGCAGCCAC
>JAZBOD010000158.1:0-3729 GCA_036350955.1 Desulforhopalus sp.
AAGAGTAAGCAGGGTACATTGCTGAAACCTTTCCGAACCATTACAAAACTGTAATGGTGGCGCTTCAAAACCTCTCCTTATTGGTGGCAGAGTGGCTGATGGCAGGAAGATGTGCTATGCTGCCTGCGGCAGTCTGGCCTGTTTGGCAACTGGCTGCCGTTACCAGACTCTAACAATACCCCCCAAAAAAAAAGCTATGACCCAGCTCTATCTTGAAGAATATGGCAGGCATCTGGCCGGGCGCCGGGTCGGCGTTGCCTGCCGGGAGGGGGTTTTGCGCGATAATCTCCGGGAGATTGTCGCTGATCTCAAATTTCTTAGCCGGATGGGGCTGCAAACCACCCTCTGCCATAATCTGCCCAACCGATTTGCCAACCAGAAGTTCCTCCGCGAACTGGAAAAAAAACTGACCGCCACCGCCCTGGTGCGGATTGCCGCGGAGGCCGATTTCTACCGGGAGGTGCTCATCCTCCCCGATTATTTCGACAAGCTGATTTTTCTTGAACGGCGGCCGCTTATCGATCGGCAGGGGAACAAAATCAACACCCTGACCACCGGCAGGGTTCGAGAGAGTCTTGCGGAGTTTGGCGATCTCATCGCCAATGTCAATTTCCGCGATACGATGAACCGGATCTGCGAGAAGATTGAGGGCGGGCAGCTCGATCGGGTTCACATTCTTCCGGCTGGCAAAAACAGTATCAAGTATGAGCTGTTTACCATTGAAGGCAGCGGAACGATGATCGCCAACAACTTCACCGAGGTGTTTCGACCGGTGGAGAGTGACGAGGATGTGGCGGTGGTTTCCCGGATTCTTGCCATGTACCGCAGGACCGGTTTTCTCAAACCCCGAGGTCGGGATTATGTCAGCCGGAATCGGCAGCGGTTCTTCGTCACCGCCATCGATGAGATTGTCGTCGGCTGTGTCGAGCAGAAGATTATCGATCAGCGAACTGTTGAACTTGGTGCACTGGCGATATCCACCCGTTTCCGCAACCAGCGTATCGGGGTCTATACGGTCAACTCGTTCATCAGGACGATGGCGGCTGAGGGGTATGACCGGTTTATCTCCCTGACCCGGAATCCGCGTCTTGCTGAGCTCTTCCTCCAGCTGGGCTTTGTCAGGGGTTGCCCGGAGCAGTACCGGCAGCGGCAGGCGGAAAGTCCGGGGGTGGAGATGTTTTACAAAGAATCCCTCCCGGTTACCACCTGATTTCCCATCCTGGCTCAAGGGCGTCCTGGCCATTGTGCCTGTGCCCTGGCCCGCCATTGTCCCGGTATTTTTCGCTGATGGCAATGAACTCTTCCCGGTTGGCAAGGAGGATATCCACCAGGCAGGGGTCAAAGTGTTTGCCGCTCTCCTCGAGGAAATAGGCGAAAATCTTCTCCCAGGGCCAGGCCTGGTGGTAGACCCGCTTACTCGACAGGGCATCAAAAACGTCGGCCACGGCGACGATACTGCCATGAAAATCGATCTCCTCCCCCTTCAGTCCCTGGGGATACCCCTGACCATCCCACCTTTCGTGATGCATGAGAATAACCCGGGCCGCCGCCTGAATAATCGGGCTGGAAGAGCGGCTGAGCATGTCATGACCACGTTGGACGTGGCTCTTGATGATCTCGTATTCCTCAGGAGAGAGGGGGCCGGGTTTGTTGAGAATGGCATCGGGGATACCGATTTTGCCCAGGTCGTGGATTGTTGAGGCAAGTTTGAGATTTTCCGCCTCCTCGTCGCCAAGGCCGTATTTGAGCGCCAACAGGCGGACAAATTCAGCAACCCGGCGGACATGGCTGCCGGTTTCCGCCGAACGGCACTCCATGGTCTCGGCGATATGGAAGATTACCTCCTTCTGGGTATCCTCGATGCCTTTGTTCAAAAAGAGGTTGTCGAAGGCCAGGGAGACGTTGGTGAAAAAGAGCTCCAGCAGATTCTGGTCATTGTCGTTGAGCTCTTTAGCCACTTCGAAATAGAGATAATTCTCCGAGCCGGTCTTGCTTTTGAAGTACCAGGCGCACCTGTCGCCGGCCCAGTAAAAACCGTTGGTTCGGGCTTTTGCCTCGGCCAGGGCCTGGTGGACCGCCTCCCGGTTGATTGCCTCGATTGGCTGTTCGACAAACTCACTGAAATCACCGGTGGCGGCAAGGACTATCGACTGCCCCCGCCTGCCGGAGGCGGCCAGGCCGGAGGCATGGGTAAAGATGGCATCCTTTTTCAGCTGAAGGATGGCGGTCAGCTGGCTGAGCACACCACCGGCCAGTTTCTGCAGCGACTGCCGTTCAAAGATATTCGACGAGGCTTCGATGATCCGCCGGAGGCCTTTGCGGTTCTCTTCGATAGTGGTGATAAATCGGTAGCTGCGCAGGGCGGAGATAATGGTGACCAGCATTTTTTCGAGGGTCAGTTCGGTTTTTTCCTTATAGTCGTCGATATCGTAGTCGACGATCACCTTCGCCGCCGGAGCCTTGCCCGGCTGTCCGGTGCGGAGGATGATCCGTACCGCAGGGTTCTTTAGTTCCTCACGGATATATTTGACCAGCTTCAGCCCGCTGTCGTCGGTTTCCATGACCACGTCGAGGAGAATCACCGCGATATCGGGATGTGCGGCGATGACCTCTTTGCCCTCTGCGCCGCTGTAGGCATGGAGAAACTGAAAAGAGCGGCCGTGGTATTTCTGGCCGGCCAGCATATAGACGGTGACGCTGTGGACATCGGCTTCGTCGTCGACTATCAGGATTTTCCAGGAATCTCCCTCCCCTGCTGCCTGGGTTGCTGCCGGGGCTTCGGTTTCCTCTTTAAAGAGTATTTCGTCATTGTCGGTCATGGTAACTCTCTTATGAGCGGGATACGGATCAAGAAGGTGGTTCCTTGGCCGGGCTCACTGCAACAGGTGATGGTTCCGCCCAGAGTGCTCGAGACGATATTGAAGACGATGTGCAGACCAAGGCCGGTTGAACCCTTGGCCCGGGCGGTGGTGAAGAACGGTTCGAAGATTTTATTTTGCAGAGCTGGGTCAATGCCGCGGCCGTTGTCGGTGTAGGTCAGGCTCAGTGTCCCGTTTTCCTTGACCACCTCGATGCGGATCGTCCCGGAAGATCCTTGGTCAAAGGCATGGATCAGGGAGTTGAATATCAGGTTGGTGAGGATCTGGGAAAACGCACCGGGATAACTTTCAATCACCAGCTCGCGGTCACACTCAACCTCCACCCGGTGGTTGGTCTTTTTTAATTTCGGCCGCAGGCTGAGGAGAATCTCCTCAATATATTCCCGGACCTTGAAGGATCGGCGGCTCTCTGAGACCTGATCGGCCGCAACCATCTTGAAACTGCGGATCATTTCCGATGCCCGGTGCAGGTTCAACAGGGTCATTTCCAGCCCCTCCCGGGTGGATTCGAGATATTCGGTCAATTCCGAACGTTTCATCTCCCCCTGGATAAAGAGCTCCTGCAGGGTGCGGTTCCGGTCGGCCATGGTCGAGGTAGCAGAGAGGGCGACACCTACCGGGGTATTGATCTCATGGGCCACGCCGGCCACCAGACCGCCGAGAGCGGAGAGTTTTTCCGAGAGTACCAGCTGGTCCTGGGCCTGGCGGAGATCCTCCAGGGCAGTCTGCAGTTCGGCATTGGCTTGAGCCAGTTGGGCGGTTCGGGTGGTGACCCGCTCCTCGAGTTCGGTGTTGAGGGTACAGATCTCCTCTTCTGCCTTCTGCCGCTCCCAATCCTGGTTTTCGAGGT
>JAZBOD010000159.1:0-8349 GCA_036350955.1 Desulforhopalus sp.
GTGTGGAGGTGATCCAGTCGAAAGTCCGCCGCGAGCGGCTCGGCCATATCAAACTTGCCGCCCCGGTGGCTCATATCTGGTTTTTAAAGAGCCTGCCGAGCAAGATCGGTGCGGTTCTTGACATGACCCTCAAGCAGCTGGAAAAGATTCTCTACTTCGAGCAGTATGCGGTGATTTCCGTAGCGGAAGAGGCCCGAGGTTCTCTGCCGGTAGGCACTCTTTTGAGTGAGGAGAAATATCGTCAGGCGCTTGAGGAGCACCCGGGAAAATTTGAAGTCGGTATTGGCGCTGAAGCGATCCGGCTTTTACTCGCCTCACTGTCAGACAGGATGTCCGAGACGGAAAAGGCGGAATTAAAAACCAGAATAGACGCGCAAAGCTCCGGTCTGCTGGGAGGATCCTTAGACAGTTTTCTTGCCAAGATCGACAAGGAGCATCTCACCAGGATGGAGGGGCTGTAGATCGAACTGCGGGTAGATATGCTTTGCACCAGCAGCCAGACCAAGCGGCAAAAACTTGGCAAGCGATTGTTTGTCATCGAGTCCTTCCTCGATTCCGGTAATAAACCGGAGTGGATGATCCTCGAGATCATCCCGGTGCTCCCGCCGGATCTCCGCCCGCTGGTTCCCCTTGAGGGCGGCCGGTTTGCCACCTCGGATCTCAATGACCTCTACCGAAGGGTAATTAACCGCAATAACCGCTTAAAAAGGCTCCTTGAGCTTGATGCCCCGGACATTATTATCCGCAACGAAAAGCGGATGCTCCAGGAGGCGGTTGATGTCCTTTTTGATAACGGGCGGCGAGGCAGGGTGATCACCGGCGGCAACAAGCGGCCGTTGAAATCGCTCTCCGACATGCTCAAGGGCAAGCAGGGCCGTTTTCGGCAGAACCTGCTCGGCAAGCGGGTGGACTATTCGGGCCGTTCGGTTATTGTCGTCGGTCCGCATCTTCGGCTCCATCAGTGTGGCATCCCAAAAAAAATGGCCCTTGAGCTGTTCAAGCCGTTTATCTACAACCGTCTTGAACAGAAGGGCTATGTGACCACCATCAAGAGCGCCAGGAAGATGGTCGAAAAAGAGGTCAAGGAAGTCTGGGATGTCCTTGACGAGGTGGTTACCGAATATCCGGTTATTCTCAACCGGGCACCGACCCTGCATCGCCTCGGCATGCAGGCATTTGAGGCTATGCTCATCGAGGGCAAGGCCATTCAGCTTCACCCCCTGGTCTGCATGGCGTTCAACGCCGACTTCGACGGCGACCAGATGGCGGTTCATGTCCCCCTGTCGGTGGAAGCCCAGGTCGAGGCACGGGTGCTGATGATGTCCACCAACAACATCCTCTCTCCGGCCAACGGCGAGCCGGTGATCATCCCCTCCCAGGATATTGTTCTTGGCCTGTACTACATGAGCCGGGAGCGGATCAATGTCCCTGGCGAAGGAAAGGTGTTCAGTTCGGTGGAAGAGGCAATTATTGCCTACGATTATGGGCAGGTCCATCTCCAGGCCAAGGTCAGGGTCCGCCGCGACGGCGAGATTGTCGACACCACCATGGGCCGGATTCTCCTCGGCGAGCTGTTGCCGCCATCGGTCTCCTTTCAGGAAGTCAACCGGGTCCTTACCAAGAAGGCGCTGGCCAAGCTGATCGACCACACCTACCGCCATGCCGGGACCAAAGAGACGGTAATTCTCGCCGATCGACTGAAAGATACCGGGTATGAATATGCGACCCGGGCCGGCATCTCCATCTCGATCAACGACATGAAGATCCCCCTGGGCAAAGAGCAGTTTGTCGAAAAGGCCGAACAGGACGTGCTCGATGTCGAGCAGCAGTACTCCGATGGTCTGATCACCTCCGGCGAGAAGTACAACAAGGTGGTCGATATCTGGTCGAAGGTTACCGAAGATGTCGCCAATGCGATGATGGATGAGATCAAGGTTGATTACTTTCGTGACCGTGACGGCAAGGTCGTCGAGTTGCCCAGTTTCAACCCGATCTTCATCATGGCCGACTCCGGCGCGAGGGGCTCGCGGGATCAGATTCGCCAGCTGGCCGGGATGCGCGGGTTGATGGCCAAGCCGAGCGGGGAAATCATCGAAACGCCAATCAAGGCCAACTTTCGTGAGGGCCTTGGCGTTCTTGAGTACTTCATCTCTACCCACGGAGCCCGCAAAGGTTTGGCCGATACGGCACTGAAGACAGCCAACTCCGGGTATTTGACCCGACGGCTGGTCGATGTTGCCCAGGAGTCGACAATTGTCGAAGCCGATTGTCTCACCCTGGACGGAATCCTCGCCGAGCCGCTGATGGATGGCGGCGAGATCATTGTCCCCTTGGGAGACCGGATTCTCGGTCGGGTGGCTCTTGAGGATGTTGATGATCCCTTCTCCGAAGAGATCATCGTCCACGCCGGCCAGCAGATCACCGAGGAGACGGTGGAGAAGATCACTGCCGCAGGCATTGACCGGGTACCGATCCGTTCGGTGCTCAGCTGCCGTTCACGGCGCGGCGTCTGCGCCGCATGTTATGGCCGGGATCTCGGCCGTGGGCACATGGTCAACATCGGGGAGGCGATCGGGGTTATCGCCGCCCAGTCGATCGGTGAGCCGGGCACCCAGCTGACCATGCGGACCTTCCACGTTGGCGGTACGGCCAGTCGTTCGGTCGAACAGGCGGAACTGCGCACCAATATCGGTGGGACTGTGGCGTTCAGCAATCTCCATTCGGTGACCAATGCCGAAGGGATGGAGATTGTCATGAACCGTAACGCGATGATCTCGGTCAAGGATGAACTCGGTCGTGAGCGGGAAAAATTCAAGGTTAACTACGGTGCGCAGCTGCTGGTCAAAGAAGAACAGCAGGTGGAGAGAGACACCATTCTCGCCGACTGGGATGCCTATACCATTCCGATTGTTGCCGAGGTGGGCGGGGCAATCAAGTACGGCGACATCATCGAAGGGGTCACCGTCCAGGAGAAAGTGGATGCGGTCACCGGGCGGAGCTCGATGGTCATCATCCATACCGCCGCCGGCGGTCAGCTCAATCCGCGAATTTCAGTAAAGAACGAAAAAGGCAAAACGGTGAAACTGCCTGATTCGGAAAGTTTTGCCCGCTACAGCCTGCCGGTCGGTTCGATCATTTCGGTAAGCGAAGGAGATGCGATACGGCCGGGGACGATTGTCGGGAAGATTCCCCGGGAGACCACCAAAACCAAGGATATTACCGGTGGTCTGCCCCGGGTGGCTGAACTCTTTGAAGTCCGCAAGCCCAAGGATCCAGCGATTATCACCAGAATTGACGGCAAAATCAGTTTTGGCAAGGAGCTCAAGGGCAAGCGCCGGGTGGTGGTCACCCCGGAATACGGTGAGCCCCAGGAGTACCTGATCCCTAAAGCCAAACATGTCATTGTCCACGAAGGCGATTATGTTCAGGCCGGCGAAGCGTTGATGGAGGGGACGGTTGTGCCCAACGATATCCTTGCCGTGCTGGGTGTCAAAGAGCTTGCCAAGTTCCTGGTCAATGAAATCCAGGAGGTATACCGCCTCCAGGGGGTGAAGATCAACGACAAGCATATTGAGGTTATCGTTCGCCAGATGCTCAAGCGGGTTATGATTACTGCTTCCGGCGACTCCCGGTTTATGATTGGCGAGCAGGTCGAGTGGTGGAAATTTGAAGAAGACCGGGATGCGATTCTCGCCGAAAATGAACTTCTGCTGGCCGAGGGCAAGCCGCCGAAAAAACCGGCGGTGGCTGAGCCCCTGCTGCTTGGGGTGACCAAAGCCTCGCTTTCCACGGAAAGTTTTATTTCCGCGGCATCGTTCCAGGAAACCACCAAAGTGCTCACCAATGCGGCGGTTGCCGGGCGGGTCGACGAACTGGCCGGTCTGAAGGAGAACGTCATTATGGGCCGGCTGATTTCCGCAGGAACCGGCTTGGCGGCTGAGTGATCCCGTGCAGGGAAAGGTCGGTTGATGCCTACTTTTTTCTTGACACCACAGCTGCTCTGGGGTAAGTATCCTCACTTTCGTGTTGGAAATTGACCTACCAGATCTGCAACTTGGAAACGGGATTTTTAAAGAGTATGTAAACAGGAGCAGTAACCGTAATGCCAACTATCAACCAACTCGTTCGACTGGGCAGGAAAAAGATTGTCAAAAAGACCAACACCCCGGCGTTGAAAGGTTCTCCGCAAAAACGTGGGGTCTGTGTCAGGGTATATACCACAACGCCGAAAAAGCCGAACTCAGCCCTTCGTAAGGTTGCCAGGGTAAGGCTCACCAATGGCATTGAGGTAACATCCTATATCCCCGGGATCGGGCACAATTTGCAAGAGCATTCGGTGGTGATGATTCGTGGCGGCAGGGTGAAGGATCTCCCGGGTGTGCGCTACCACATCATCCGCGGGACCCTGGATACGCTGGGAGTTGCCAATCGCCGTCAGGGTCGTTCAAAATATGGTGCCAAGCGGCCATCCTAACCGGGTTCTGCTTGCTGAGAGGATAGAAAATGTCGCGTAGAAGAACTATCGAAAAACGAACGATCGATCCGGACCCTCGGTTTAACAGTGTGTTGGTGAGCAAATTTACCAACAACCTGATGGAGAGAGGGAAAAAGAGTCTGGCGCAGCGGATTTTTTATGATGCGATGGACCTGATCCAGGATCGGGTCAAAGACTCCGACCCGCTGACGGTTTTTGAAGAGGCGATGGAAAAGGTTCGGCCCCGTGTCGAGGTGAAATCCCGGCGAGTGGGTGGGGCAACCTACCAGGTCCCCATGGAGGTGCGCCAGACCCGCCGGAATGCACTGGCGATTCGCTGGATCATCAACTATTCGAAATCCAGGTCGGGGAAAAGCATGTCGGAAAAGCTGGCGGCGGAATTGGTTGATGCCTATAACAATCGCGGTGCCGCGGTGAAGAAGAGGGACGATACCCACCGGATGGCAGAGGCCAACAAAGCATTCGCCCATTACCGCTGGTAAATCTATATACTAGGTAATCGGGGCGGCGTGCCCAAGCAAAGCCGGCGTAGTCACTGGGTTTCAGCAGCTGGGTAAGGTTATGGCAGCCCCGATAGAGTTGATCAACGTGCGCAATATCGGCATTATGGCCCATATTGACGCCGGCAAGACCACCACCACCGAAAGAATCCTCTTTTATACCGGGCGTTCCTACAAGCTGGGTGAGGTTCACGACGGAACGGCGGTGATGGACTGGATGGAACAGGAGCAGGAGCGGGGAATTACCATTACCTCCGCAGCGACAACCTGCTACTGGAAAGATATAAAAATCAATATTATTGACACCCCCGGCCATGTCGATTTCACCGTCGAGGTGGAAAGGTCGTTGCGGGTGCTTGACGGAGCGGTAGCGGTCTTCTGTGCTGTCGGTGGAGTGGAGCCGCAGTCGGAGACGGTATGGCGGCAGGCCGACAAGTACGGCATTCCGCGGATAGCTTTCGTCAACAAGATGGACCGGGTCGGAGCCAATTTTGATCGTTGCCTGGCAATGATCGCCAACCGCCTGGGCGCCAACCCCGTACCGATTCATCTTCCTGTGGGCAGGGAATCGGAATTTGCCGGGGTCATCGACATCATAGAAGAAAGAATGCTCATCTTTGATGAGCAGACTCTTGGTCAGGAAGTATTCGTCAGGGAGGTTCCCGCCGAAGACCAGGAGAGACTCACGGCCGCTAGAATGGTACTCCTCGAGAAGTTGGCCGACTTCGATGAGGGGATCATGGAAAACTACTTAAGCGATACTGCGGTATCAGCGTCAGACATTTATCGAGCCCTGCGCCAGGCGACACTCTCCTTGGGAGTTGTGCCGGTTCTCTGTGGCAGTGCTTTTAAAAATAAAGGTGTGCAGCCGCTCCTCGATGCTGTGGTCCAGTTTTTGCCCTCACCTCTTGACGTCAAGAGCATTGAAGGCCTCGGCCCAAATGGGGAAACGCTCAGCCGGAAGTCTGACCCGAAAGAGAAGCTTGCCGGCCTGGTTTTTAAACTGATGAGCGATGCTTTTGTCGAGAATCTGGCCTTTGTCAGGATCTATTCCGGCAGTCTGGCGGTTGGTGACAAAGTCTACAACCCACTGAAAAAAAAGCAGGAAAAGATCTCAAAAATATTGAAGATGCATGCCAACAAGCGCGAGGAAATCCAGGAGATATTCGCCGGAGATATCGGCGCGCTGGTTGGTTTGAAATTTACTACCACCGGGGATACGCTCTGCGAAAAAGGGGACCATATAGTTCTTGAGAGCATGGATTTCCCTGATCCGGTGATTGGCGTAGCCATTGAGCCAAAGAGTAAGGCCGAGGAAAAGCGGCTGACCGAAACCCTGGCGAAAATCGCCCTGGAGGACCCGTCCTTCAAGGTGAGCAGTAATGCCGATACCGGGCAGACGATCATCTCCGGAATGGGTGAACTTCACCTGGAGATCATTGTTGACCGGCTGCTCAACGAGTTCAAAGTCTCGGCCAATGTCGGCAAACCACAGGTTGCCTACAAAGAGACCATAGGCCAGAGCCATCGGGCTGAAGGCAAGTTTGACCAGCAGACTGGAGCAAAGGGGCAGTACGGCCATGTGATTATTGCGGTCGAACCTTTGCCCCATGGATCTGGAATTGAATTTGTCAGCCAGGTCGATGCTGCGTTGATCCCCGAGCATTTTCTCGGCTCGATTCGTCGGGGCGTCATTGACAGTCTCGATTCTGGTCCGCTGGTGGGGTATCCGGTGACCGATTTGCGGGTGAGTCTGGTTGGAGGCTCCTACCACGAGGAGGATTCCACCGAGATGGCTTTCGGGGTTGCCGCGGCAATGGCCATCCGCCGGGCCACCGCTGAGGCTGAACCGAAACTGCTCGAACCGATTATGAACCTTGAGGTGATCACCCCTGAGGAGTATATCGGTGACGTCATTGCCGATCTCAACAGCAAACGGGGCAAGGTGGTCGGGGTCAACGCCGAGGGGAATTTGCAGATCGTTAAGGCCCATGTGCCCCTGGCGGAAATGTTCGGTTACAGCACGGCGCTTCGATCGGCTACCCAGGGAAGGGCCAGTTTCACCATGCAATATTTTGAGTACGATGTCGTGCCTGCTCAACGGGCGGAAGTGATAATCAGGAAAATAAGAGGGATTTAAGTCCAGAATATTGAGGAATAGTTATGTCGAAGCAAAAATTTGAGAGGACCAAGCCGCACGTCAACGTCGGTACGGTAGGGCACATTGATCACGGCAAGACCACCCTGACCGCGGCGATCACTCGGGTCTTATCGTTGAAGGGTCAGGCTAAATTCACTGATTTCAGTGAGATCGACAAGGCGCCTGAAGAGAAGGAGCGTGGGATAACCATCGCCACCGCCCATGTGGAGTACGAGACGGTGAACCGTCACTACGCCCATGTCGACTGTCCTGGCCATGCCGACTATATCAAGAACATGATCACCGGTGCGGCGCAGATGGACGGGGCGATCCTGGTGGTAGCGGCAACCGATGGGGCGATGCCGCAGACCCGGGAGCACATTCTGCTTGCCCGTCAGGTCGGTGTTCCGGCGATTGTGGTGTTTCTCAATAAATGCGACATGGTCGATGACGAGGAGCTGATCGAGCTGGTGGAGATGGAGCTTCGTGAATTGCTCGACAAGTACGAGTTTCCCGGTGACGATGTCCCCTTTGTCAAGGGATCTGCGTTGCTTGCCCTGGAAAACCCGGATGACCCTGAGAAGGCGAAGTGCATCTGGGAGCTGATGGAAGCGATCGACACCTATATCCCCGAGCCGAAGCGGGAAGTGGACAAGCCGTTTCTGATGCCGGTGGAGGATGTTTTTTCGATTTCGGGTCGTGGGACGGTTGCCACCGGGCGGATTGAGCGTGGGGTGGTGCATGTCGGCGATGAGGTGGAGATTGTCGGAATCCGCAAGACCCAGAAGACCACCTGTACCGGGGTAGAGATGTTCCGTAAGCTGCTTGATGAGGGTCAGGCGGGTGACAATATCGGTGCGCTGCTTCGTGGTATCAAGCGTGAGGAGATCGAGCGGGGCCAGGTTCTTGCAGCACCGAAGTCGATTACCCCGCACACCAAGTTTCGCTCGGAATGCTATATCCTCGGTAAGGACGAGGGTGGTCGGCACACGCCGTTTTTCAATGGCTATCGGCCGCAGTTTTATTTCCGGACCACCGACGTGACCGGAGTCGTCACCCTGGATGAGGGGGTGGAGATGGTCATGCCGGGAGACAATATCAGCGCCGCGGTGGAGTTGATCACCCCGATCGCCATGGACGTGGGCCTGCGCTTTGCCATCCGCGAAGGCGGCCGCACAGTGGGTGCCGGCGTTATCAGTGAAATTTTTGCCTAA
>JAZBOD010000160.1:0-3277 GCA_036350955.1 Desulforhopalus sp.
CGGTCGTCTGGCCGGTACCGGCCAGACGATGGTACTCGGCAACCGCCCTTTCCTGCGCCTGCCGGAAGATCGGCATGACCATCGCCCAGGCCTGGGCATGCAACTCCTGTAAAGCGATATCCTCAGGGTTACCCGGGAGCGCCTTGTCCAGAAGGGAGGGTGAGGTGTTTGCTTCAAGGTAGATCGGCAGCAGATATTCAACACTTGCCACCACCACCGGGGACCGCTTTTCGTTGAACAGGGGGGCGAGTTCCGCATCGACTTTGCGAAACCAGCGCAAGATTCGCTCCTTTTCCTCATCACTGACGTCATGGCCATAAAACATCGCAGCGCGATTTCCGGACCCCTGGGCGGTGCCGGTATGGAACTGCAGCTGTTTTTCGAAACGGTCGTAATGAAAGATCTCGGCCATGCTTTCCGGCAAGCTGCCGAGATCGACTTCATCGACCGTATCCCGGGTTCCTTCGAGCAACCGGATCTGGTTGCGGCTCAGGGCGAGGATATAAAAGTGGCCGTTCTGGGTAAAGAAAGGAAGAAGTGGCTTGAGGTGAAAACGGTGGGCAATCACCGTTAATTCGGCAAAGGGCAGTGGCAGCCGATAGCTGTGAAACTCCTCATCATCAAAAAATACCGCCAGACCATCGCTTTGCTGCCGCCAGAAATCGGCATCCTCCAGCAGACGCCGGGCGGGCTTGAGCATTTCCTGCACCGCAGGGGCGCGAAGTCCGCCGTTCTGCAATCCCTCTTCCACTTCGCGGAGCAGGTTTTTAAAGCGAATGGGATTTTGTTCGGTGTCACGGCCAGCGCGGTGGGCAGGCATATATATTGAGACACACCGTTCAGCCGACCTTCCTAAAAAGCTCTTGAGTTCCTCCAGAGTTATGGCGTCCATGGGAAGTCTCCTCTCACCCCGCCAGGGGGATTAGGTACCTTGCGGCCGATTGATTTCCTCCGGAAAAGACCCATCAATCGGCAAGGTACTCAGAGTCATTGCCCCTTGCAGCGAGCCGAAAGGAGCAGTGTATGGTCCAGGCCCACTGGCTTTGCCGAGTGGGTCAGGAAGAGCATCTTTGGTCGCACCTCCCCACCTTATCAGGCTTGTCGGCATTCGGCAAGAAGGCAGACTGTGGCTCCCCTGACCGACAGGTTGTCGAAAATTGACCGGATATGCTACACTGTTTCGGCAAGGCCTGCCGCAGCGGAGAACTGTCCGGCACCGACCATAACCATTTACGGAATACACTATGACTGATTTCACCACCCGCCCGGAAATTTCCGGAACCTTCGGGATGGCCACCTCGACCCACTGGATCGCTTCGGCCACTGGTTTCGGAATACTCGAGCGAGGCGGCAACGCCTTTGACGCGGCGGTGGCCATGGGCCTGACGCTGCAGATCGTTGAACCGCAGCTCAACGGGCCGGCGGGGGAGGTCCCGGTACTCTTCCAGCGGCCCGGCGAACCGGTAACCGTCCTCTGCGGCCAGGGAGTCGCTCCGGCAGGAGCGACGATTGCGGCCTACCGAGCTCTGGGCCTGGAGATGGTCCCGGGATCTGGACTGCTGGCCACCGTTACCCCGGGAGCCTGGGACGCCTGGTTGCTCCTTCTCCGCGATCAGGGGACGATGACCCTGGCCGAGGTACTGGCCCCGGCAATTGCCCTGGCACGAAGCGGCCACCCCCTTCTGCCCCGGGTGGCCGAAACCATCGCCGGGCTGGCCGACTTTTTCCGCGACCACTGGCCAACTTCCGCCGCAGTCTGGCTGCCGGGGGGGAGACCACCACCAGCGGGTGCCCTGTTCACCAACCCCGACCTTGCCGACAGTTATCAGCGCCTGGCCGACATCGCTTCCGCGGCAAAGAGCCGCAAAGCGGGGATTGACGCTGCCCGAAAGGCCTGGCGGACCGGTTTCGTCGCCGAAGCGATCAGCGGTTTTTGTGCCACTGCCAAGGTGGTTGATGTCACCGGGCACGCCCACCGAGCCCTGCTCAGCGCCAGGGATCTCGCTGAGTGGCAGGCCGGTTATGAGGCGCCGCTCAGCTGCCGCTACGGCGACTGGACGGTGTACAAAACCGGGCCCTGGGGTCAGGGACCGGTCCTTCTGCAAACCCTGACCATCCTCGAGGGTTTCGACCTCGGCAGCCTCGACCCGGGAGGACCTGAGTTCACCCACCTGATCATCGAAGCAATCAAACTCGCCTATGCCGACCGCGAGGCCTATTACGGCGATCCGCTGCACCATCCGGTGCCGATGACCACCCTGCTCTCTCCGGAATATGCCGCCAGCCGCCGGGCCCTGATCAACGACCGGGCAAACCTGGACCAGCGCCCAGGTCACCTGCCGGGCCTGGAGCACCTTGCCGCCGCTGCGGTGGACCGGGCGGCACGGCTTGCCGGCGGACCTGCCGGGGCCACCGCCGGGGAGCCGACCATGGCTCACCTCACCGAGCGCCGTGGCGACACGGTCCATCTCGATGTCATCGACCGCTGGGGCAACCTGGTCTCCGCCACTCCCTCCGGGGGGTGGCTGCAATCCTCGCCGGTGATCCCCGGCCTGGGCTTTGCTCTCAACAGCCGCGCCCAGATGTTCTGGCTTACCGAAGGACTGCACAGCTCCCTCGCCCCGGGACACCGCCCGCGAACCACCCTTACCCCCACCCTCGCCCGCCACCGTAACGGTACAGCCCTGGTCTTCGGCACCCCCGGTGGCGATCAGCAGGACCAGTGGAACCTCCTGCTTTTCCTGCGGCTGGTCCATTTTGGCATGGGGTTGCAGCAGGCGATCGACGCGCCGCAATTCCACAGCCTGCACATGCAGAGCAGTTTCTATCCCCGCCTTGCTCAACCGGGGGAAGTCCTCATGGAACCGGGCTTTTCGGCAAACACCGTCGCCGACTTGCGGGCACGGGGGCACCTGATCACCCTCAGCGAACCGTGGAGCATCGGCCGGATGACCGCCGCCCGACGCGACCCGGACGGCCTGCTCCATGCCGGCGCCACCCCGCGGCTGATGAAGGCCTACGCCGTCGGGCGCTGAAACCGAACAGACCTGCCAATCCGACCCGCATCTCGGCTGATCACCCCTCAAGTTCCAGGGTGTTGATCTTCTCCCAGAGGGTTTTGCGGCTCACCCCGAGGATCTCGGCAGCCCGAGAACGATTACCCTGGGTCAGCTGGAGAATCCGCCCAATATGCTGTTTTTCCGCCTGGGCAGTTATCTCCTGCAGGGTTGCCAGGCGCACCTTTTCTCTGCGTCCGCCGGCAATATGGGCAGGAAGA
>JAZBOD010000161.1:0-3819 GCA_036350955.1 Desulforhopalus sp.
CAACGGGGCGGCTGCCGCCGCCGGCTTTCTGCATAACCTGCTTCTGGCCTCTTGTTGAGAATACCACCTCAATGTTGTGGAATAAGCACGAACTTGCCCACATGTTGCTTTTTCATAAACTCTTTTTGCGCCGCGACGATATCAGCGAGCGGATAGGTTGCGGCAACCAGCGGGCGGATCTCGCCATTTTCGATATAGCTGACCAGGTTGGCGAAGACCGGTTCATCCCAGGCTGTTGTGCCAATGAACGAGACATCCTTGAGATACATGTCGCGCATATCGAAGCTGACGATAGGGCCGGCAATCGCCCCTGATGAGGTCAGCCGACCACCCCGCTTGAGCAGTTTGATCATCGTCCCGAAGTTCTCCCCGGCGACATTGTCGACCACGACGTCGACGCGCTGTTCGCCGATTTCGGCGATGAGATCGACCTTCCGGTCGAAAAGGCTGTCAACCTGGAGTTCGGCCATCTGCGGGTGTTTTTCCCGACCGGCAATGGCTAGCACTTTCGCACCTCGCCGTTTGGCCAGTTGTACTGCGGCGGAGCCGACACCTCCCGAGGCCCCGGTGACCAGAACACTATCCCCTCTCTTCACCCCGCTGCGGTGGAGCATGTTTTCTGCGGTGCCGTAGGCGCAGGGGAGCGAGCCGAGTTCGGCATCGGACCAGGCGCAGTCCACAGCAAAAACCTCATCGCTCTGGACTTTGAGGTACTGGGCAAAGGCGCCGTCGAAGTCCGACCCCATCCAGATGTTTTCCAAAGAGTCAAAGCCGAACTTGCGCATGCAGGGGCGGACCAGGACCCGCCGACCGAGGAGTGTTTTTCCCGTACTCTCTGCCTGAACGACGACACCGCAGCAATCAGTACCTTGAATGAAGGGGAAAGGCGTTGCTTGGTTCCAGCCGCCATCGGCCTTGGGTTGCGAGGGGCCATCACCTGCTGTTGAGGTCTCGTTGGTTGACTTGGTCACGCTGGATGAGTACCAGCCCAGACGGGTATTGATTTCCGTGTTGTTCATCCCCGCCGCCAGGACTTTGATGAGGACTTCCCCCGGTCCGGGAGTTGGCAGCGGAACCTCGGTGTAGACCAGTTTCTCAAAACCGCCGTTGCCGGTGGTGAGAACGGCTTTCATCGTACGCTTAGTCATTTCAGCCTCCTGGTGAAGGTACTTATCCCCTCAGCTGTGGGAGGGGATCATCGTCCTTGGGTTGCGGGTGTCAGCCCGCTTTAGCCATTCGTCGCAGCATG
Source organism: Desulforhopalus sp. (assembly GCA_036350955.1). Taxonomy (GTDB): domain Bacteria; phylum Desulfobacterota; class Desulfobulbia; order Desulfobulbales; family Desulfocapsaceae; genus Desulforhopalus_A. The sequence continues at coordinate 1,250 of JAZBOD010000161.1, forward strand.
TTTGCCAGAATTTCTTAAAGTATTCCTACCATGGAAGCACCTGCCTTGCCAGCTGGAAAGGGTGCCTTTCGAGACCACAGTTACGGGTGGAGAGGCGTGAACTCGTGGTGTCATTCCGGGGAGGTGCTATTGCAATAAATTGTTTTCTTGCAAACAGTATGCATTGAAAGTAAATTTCCAATTGTCTGCAGAGCGTAGCTCCAGGGGATCATCTCCTCGATGAAACTCTATTCGCCCATGTTCGTCCGGCAATGTGGATTGTCCGCCAATTCACCCGAATCATCAATCTCCGCCGGACGATGGTTGCCTTGGGGGTGACAGGTAACCTGGCACCGTGACCAACACGGCTGTCGCAAGGGCATGCTCGACATACCCGCTCCGGCAGACCAACTTCCGGAAACCCAACCACTGCGTATTGAGAGGTGTTCGCAGGGGGGCTGCAACAACGTATCGTACTTCCCTGCTGCGACTGATTGTTCCGAGAGAATGTCCGGACCTGAGATGCCGAGCCACTTTTTCCTGGTGGAGGCTCCTCCGCTGGGTTCTGGAGGAGGGAGCAAATTAAAACGTAATTCAATATAGTTACATTACGCCATAGCGCGGAATTTGAGGGTGGCAGAGTGGAGAAGATCGTCATAGAAAATCTGTATAAAATTTTTGGGCCCAGCCCGCAAGAAGCTCTGCGGATGGTCAAGCAAGGGCGTAGCAGAGAAGAGATTATGGAGAAAACCCGGCACGGTGTCGGGGTGGCCAACATCAACTTTACCGTCACTGCCGGAGAAATTCTCGTGGTTATGGGCTTGTCCGGGAGCGGCAAATCGACGCTGGTGCGCTGCATCAACCGTCTGATTGAGCCGACCGCGGGGAAGGTCTATGTCAATGGCGAGGACGTCACCGCGCTCAGCCGTAAAGGTTTGCGGGAATTCCGCCAGAAACATTTCGGCATGGTATTCCAGAATTTTGCTCTGTTTCCCCACCGCACGGTAGTCGCCAATGTCGAGTACGGACTCGAGGTGCAGGGAGTGGCAGCGAATACCCGGCGTGATACGGCGATGCAGGCGCTCGAACAGGTCGGCCTCAAAGGCTGGGAGGATAATATGCCTGACCAGCTTTCCGGCGGCATGCAGCAACGGGTCGGACTTGCCCGGGCCCTGGCCCTTGATGCCGACGTCATGCTGATGGACGAGGCCTTTTCCGCTCTCGATCCCCTGATTCGCCGGGATATGCAGGATGAGCTGCTTGATCTCCAGGAGAAGGTACAGAAGACCATTGTTTTTGTCAGTCATGATCTCGATGAGGCGATCAAACTCGGCGACCGGATCGTGCTGATGAAGGACGGGGTTATCGTGCAACAGGGAACGGCTGAAGAGATTCTCACCAACCCGGCAAACGATTATGTCGCCAAATTTGTTGAAGATGTCGACATGTCGAAAATCATTACCGCCGAGATGGTGATGAAAAAGTTCGGGACCATGGCCTACCTGAAGACCGACGGCCCGAAGGCGGCCCTGCACAAGATGCAGGTTGCCGGGATCTCTTCTCTTTTTGTTCGCCAGGAAGGGCGGGTGGTCGGTATTGTTACCGCCAAGGGTTGCCGGATGGCGGCTGACCGTGGTGAAAAGACGCTGCACAATATTCTCGACAGCAACATCAGCAAAGTGACCCGAGATACCCCGGCAAACGACCTCTTTGCCCTGCTGGCCAACAACCCCTACCCCCTCGCCGTAGTCAATGAGACCGACCATCTGCTCGGGGTGATTGTTACCGGCTCCCTGCTCGCCAAACTCGCCGAGGTTGGCCAGGTCGAAAACAATGGTACGAAAGAGGCTGCACCAGTGGTGCAACCGCAAGGATAGAGGTGAACGATGATGGAATTTCCCGAGACAATAGATATTCCCCTTGATATCTGGATCGACGCCGCGATGGACTGGGTACTCAGTAATTTCGGGACCTATTTCGACATGGTGGGCAGCGTCATCCTCTATTTCATGGTCTATATCGAGCGGTTTTTCCTCTGGTTGCCCTGGCCGGTTCTGGTGGTCGGCGTCGGCCTGCTGGCCTGGCGGGTGATGGGCCGCTGGTGGTCGGGACTGATCCTCGGGGCCATGATGTTTTTTATCGGCGCCCTGGGCTTCTGGGATCTGGGGATGATGACCTTGTCCCTGGTGGTGGCGTCGGTGATTATTTCTCTGGCCATTGGCATCCCACTGGGTATCGCCATGGCGTCGAGCGACCGGATCGAGACAATTATGAAGCCATTGCTCGACGGCATGCAGACCATGCCAAGCTTTGTCTACCTGATCCCCGCCCTGATGCTTTTTGGTCTCGGCAAGGTGCCGGCGCTGTTCGCCACCATCATCTACGCTGTGCCGCCGGTAATCAGGCTGACTAATGTTGGAATCCGCGAAGTATCCGAGAGCGTTATCGAGGCGGCCCATGCCTTTGGCTCAAGCTACTGGCAGATTCTCTTCAAGGTACAGCTGCCCCTGGCCAGGCCGACCATCATGGTCGGTATCAACCAAACCACGATGATGGCCCTGGCGATGGTGGTCATCGCTTCAATGATCGGC
>JAZBOD010000162.1:0-6334 GCA_036350955.1 Desulforhopalus sp.
AAAGGCCACAACCGACCGCTGCATCAGCAGAGCAAGGGCCGCCGAAAAAACCAGGCAGAAAAGCAGTGAACTCTGGACGCCGCTCCACAGCATCAGCTCCCCGCGATTGACCGCCAGCGGCATGGCATTGATCAGGCGCTGGACAATCCAGGGGATATCGGGAATGACGCAGGCGAGATACACCAGCCGCAGGTCGATATCCCTGACCAGAGCGCGGCTGGAAAAACCCTGAACCCCCAGGTGAATCAATGTGCTTGGCATCAGCTCCCCTCTTCTTGACAAAAGGCCGTATTGTACGATATTGAGCTGATCTGAACAAGCACTCTCCCTCCCCCAAAAGCGCCAAGCCGGATCAGCAGCGGCCTCCCTGTCGGTAATCGGGGGCTGATGACCTGTCATCCGGGGTCATTTGATTTCTTTCTTCTCTCATTCAGGTTAGGATAGGGTGCAAAGACATTGCAGACCAAATCATCGCGGTGCCCGCGCCATTCATCGCGTGCTGCCGTATACCGTTTTGAGTACTTAAGAAATTCATTGCTTGTTTTTTAGACCCTTTAAGTTGCGGGCGCCAGCCCGCTTGAGGACACCACGAACATGAACCCCATCTGTATCGTCGACGATCAACCGCTGATCTGTTCCACCGTAGCCAACATCCTCGAGGATGAAGGCTATCAGGCTCTCGCCTTTGCCGATGCGGAAAGCTTCTGGCAACGGCTCGACGCCATTGAACCCGCTCTGGTCATGCTTGATATCTGGCTGCCGGGCACCGACGGCCTGCAATTACTGCAACGGCTCCATGAACGTTTCCCCAAGTTACCGGTCATCATGATGAGCGGCCACGCCGGCATCGAAACTGCCGTTGCCGCCATCAAGTTTGGTGCTGCTGATTTCATGGAAAAGCCGCTGCATCTTGAGGTCCTGCTGGACAAGGTCAAGTCGGCCCTGCACCAGCAGCCGGCCCGAATCAACGCCAGCCTGCCGCCGGACAGCAGACTGGCCTGCGGAACGGCCGAAGAGCCGATTATTCCCGGCGCCGTCGAACTGGTCCGGTCAGCGGAACCGCAAAGGACCCTGAAAGAATACGTCGTGCTCAATGGGGTTGGGCTGCTGAGCGGCCGGAACACCGGGATCAGCCTGAGCCCGCTCGGGGTGAACCAGGGAATCGTTTTCCAAACCCTCGACGGCCAGACCATCCACGGCCATATCACCTCACTGCGCAACTTTTCCCAGCCTGCTGAGACAAAAACCTTCTCCGCCAACTCCACCACGCTGGACAACGGCAGGCATCAGGTACGCACCGTCGAACACCTGATGGCGGTTTTTTCGATGTTTGGCATCACCAACGTCCTGATCAAAGTCGGCAACGAGGTGCCGAACATCGACGGCTCCGCCAAAGACTTCTGCGAGCTCATCGCCCAGGCGGGCATTGTCGAGCAGCCGGCCGGCACCCAGGTTGCCGTCATTCGTCACAAGATCGCCCTAGGGGAGGAAAAAAGCCACCAGAAACATCTCTACGCCGAACCTTTCGACGGTTTTGAAATTGCCATGCGGGTCGATTATCCGCCGCCTATCGGAGAACAGCTGCTCACCTTCAATCCGGCGCGAGGAACCTTCGCCGAAGAGATCGCCCCAGCCCGATCATTCAACACCTTCGAGAATATCGACATGGCCCAGAAACTGGGCAAAGTCGGCAGCGGCTATCTCAACTCCCACATCATCATGCACGACGGCAAGGTGATCAATACCGCACTCCGCTTTGATGATGAGTTTGTCCGTCACAAAATCCTCGATATGATCGGCGACCTCGCCCTCCTCGGCTATCCCATCAGGGGACGAATCACTGCCAACATGACTTCCCACGGCGACAACCATGCCCTGGTGGAACGCCTCTTCCAGGCTCTCCAGAATTCCCAGGTAGAGGGGAATAATTAACTGGCTCCTTGAATTGACCGGATTGCTCGAGCCAAACGATACTGGCTGGAGGTCAAAGCCGTTACAGGCGAAGCACCGCTCTGTTGCCGATGGCCAAAACAGCTGATCTGCTGTACCTTCACTTAAGCAAATACCACATCCCTACTCTGAAAACCCACCACTGAGGAGCAAAAATGGCTGCACCGAATACTTTTGAAAGTGAGCTTTTCCAACAATGTCTGAAGTTTCACGGTCACCTCTGTCCCGGCCTCTCTTTTGGCTACCAGGCGGCAAGCGCCGGGATGGCCTGGCTGGATACCCATCGGGCAGCAGACGAAGAGGTGGTCGCCATCGTTGAAACCGATGCCTGCGGCTGTGACGCCATCCAGGTGGTCACCGGCTGCACCTTCGGCAAAGGCAACTTCATCTACCGAGACTATGGCAAGACCGCCTTTACCTTTTTCAGCCGCCAGACCGGCAAGGGGGTGCGCATTGCCCGAAAACCCGAGGGAAAGGACCCCATCGACCCGGAACACCGGGCACTGATGGCCAAGATCAAACAGGGCACGGCCAGTGAATTGGAACGCCAGGCCTTTTGGGCCAAACACCAGGCGGCCTCCCACACGATTCTCGCGATGGCTCCGGAAGAGCTGTTCACCATCAGCGAAGTGACCGTCCCTCTGCCGGAAAAGGCGAAAATCGAGCCGTCAATCAACTGTGCCCGCTGCAACGAACCGACCATGAGCACCAAAATGGTCGACCATGGTGGTGAATTGATCTGCCGGGGCTGCCTGGAGTGAGGGGTGGGACGGAGTCAGGCCAACGCGGCAAAAGTGAGCAACCCTGGAAGGTTCATGGCTCAAACACCTTCTGATAGTGAGGGGCTCCCGCCAAACTCTAAGCTGGCGGTGGTTTCCGATATCCACGGCAATCTTGAGGCGCTGCGGGCGGTGCTTATTGACCTGGAGAGCCAGGGACCGGTGACGGTGATCTGTCTGGGCGATGCTGTCGGGTATGGCCCGGACCCCGAGGCAGTGGTCCACCTGCTCATGGACCAGAAAATCCCCTGCATCCAGGGAAACCATGAGCAGGCGGCGCTTTTTGCCGAGCAACGCAGCTGGTTCAACCCCACCAGCCGGAAATCGCTTGACATCACCCAGACCCTGCTCTCCCCGGAGCTCCTGGAGATCATTGCCGGCTGGCCGACGCACCTGGCCTGCGCCGAATATTACGCCGTACACGGCTGTCCCCCCGACGATGCCTTCAGCTACCTGTTCGCCCTGGAGGAGGAAGAGCTTGCCACCCTCTTTGGCCGCTTTTCCCAGCCGGTCTGTTTTGTCGGCCATCCCCACACCCTCTTTCTGGCGAGCTGGCAGGATAGCCGGGCCAGACTTGAGGAAATCAAGCCGGGGCGCTTGCCGCTGAACCGGACCGACCGCCATATCATCAACGTCGGCAGCGTCGGCCAGCCCCGCGACGGCAGCAGAAGCGCCAAATACGCCCTGTGGGACAGCGCCCGGTTCACCCTGGAGATCCGCTCAGTCCGCTACGACGCCGGGCCGACCATCGCCAAAATCAAGGCATTGGGCTTTCCGGAGATCAATTACCGCAGTCTGGGGGGCTGAAGGTGCGCCATATTGACGGCCACCAGATCCTCGGCGCTCTCGGCCAGGGGGGAATGAGCCGGGTGCTGAAAGTCCGCTCCGCCGCGGATGGCCGGATCCATGCCCTGAAGCTGCTCGCCCCCCACCCCAACCTTGAAGGTCTCCTCGGAATGACCGAACTGCAGCGTCGGTTTCGCTTTGAAGCGGAAGTGTTGCAGCAGGTCGACCACCCCCATGTGGTCCGGCTGATCGCCGCACAGCTTTCCGGAGCGCAGTGGTACGTTCTCCTGGAATACCACTGCCGGACGGTGAGTGAGTGGATTGGCGAAGGCTCTGAGGGCGAGGAGGCGACCCGACCAATCCGCCCGGACCTGGCCCTGACCGTGGCCCGCCAGACCGCTCTCGCCCTGCAGGCCCTCCATGACCGGGGCCTGGTCCACCGCGACGTTAAACCGGCCAACCTGCTCCTCGATGCCAGCCGGGTCGTCAAGCTGGCCGATTTCGGGCTCTCCAAGCTGCGCGGCGAGTGGGAGATCCAGCCACCGCAAATGGTGGTCGGCAGCCCCTTTTATGCCCCCCCGGAACAGGAACGGCAACCGGAGAGCGTTGACCAGCGCGCCGACTGGTACTCCCTGGGCGTCGTGCTGTTTCGGTTGATCAGCGGCAGGCTGCCCGGGAAAAAACCAGCCTGGCGGCTGGTGACCAGGGAGTTCGGGCCCGCCGGCGAGGAGGTGCTCAGCCGGATTCTCGCGGTCAATCCGGCCAACCGCCCCGGCCAGGCGATAGAGGTGCTGGCCGGTCTTGAGCGTATGGAGCGCTATTGGCTCGGACACCGCGAAGCATCCTGCCGCCTGCGCTGGCAGGAACTCCTGCAGAGCAGACGGCAAACTCCCGGTAAAGCCAGACTGCGCAGCCGGCCGCGGAAAGTGGGGTTGAGCCAGGCCCGGCAGATCTTCCCGGTCACCGCCCTGTGGCAGACCAACCGTCACAGGGCAACCATCCTGGTCGCCGACGGGGACATTATCCGCGACCGGCAGACTGACCTGATCTGGCAGCAGGCCGGTTCGCCCACCCGACTGGAGTGGACTGCGGCGCAGGCCTACATCGACCGGCTCAACCGGGACATCTGGGCCGGGCAGCGCAACTGGCGGCTACCCACCGCCGACGAACTGCTCTCCTTGCTCCAGCCCGACGCGCCACTGGACGACTTCTGCCTGCAGCCGCTTTTTGACCGGCGGCAGCACCGCCTGTGGAGCGCCGACCGCCGCAGCTTTATCGCCGCCTGGATCGTCGACGTCGAGTCCGGCTATCTCGGCTGGCAGGACTTTACCTGCCCGGCCTTTGTCCGGGCGGTAAGCAGCGGTAGCTGACCTTTAGCTCACCGCACACCACCAGCACATTTCCCTTTTTCGGCCGGCCCTGACCTGCCAACCACAACGGCCAGCACAGGGATTTATGCCCCTTTTTACGATGGCAAAAACCTCTCATCTGTTTTAGTCTCAGAGTGTGCCGCTCAACTCCGGACCTGGCCAGACGGAGTTACTCAGCGACGAAAAAAAACGGGGTCACCCCCCTTTCCAGGGAGAGCAGGGTCAATGGCAACTGCACCGCACACCGCAAAAATCAGGAGAAGGCGCGTCTCTTCAGGGATTGCCCAACTGGACCGTCTGCTCGGCGGGTTGTTCATCGGCGACAATGTCCTCTGGTACGAGGATGCGGGCAGCTTTGCCGCGGTCTTCTGCCACCACTTTATCAAGGAGTCGCTCCACCGCCGGAAGCCGGTGATTTATGTCACCTTTGACCGGTCGCCGAAAAATGTGCTCAGCTACCTTGGCCCCCTAGCGGAAAGCCAGAACCTGACCATCCTCGACTGTTTCACCAACGGCCGGGGAGACCGGTCGGAGGTGTTCAACAAGTTCTACGAAAAAGACGGGGCATTATGGCCCTATCCGGTGATCAAGGTCAACGACCCCACCGACCCGGCCCATGTCGGCGAGGCGATCTACGGCCTGCACCATAATCTGACCGGCGAAGTCCATTTTGTCATCGACAGCCTCACCGGCATGCAGCTGCTGTGGGGCGACGAGGAGCAGGTCCTGCAGTTTTACACCGCCACCTGCCCGCGCCTTTATGAGCTGGAGACCATTGCCTACTGGCTGATCGAGAAAGGGGCGCACAGCACCAGGCTCAAGGCCAACATCAACAAAATCGCCCAGGTGGCCATTGAGCTGGCGGTGCGGCGCAGTACCACCTCGCTGAAGATCATCAAGGCGGAAAAACGCAACCCAAGGTTCCTCAACGAACCGCAGGGCTATCTCGCCGAAGAGAAGGCCATCGTCTTTACCCGCCAGCAGCAGGAGAAGAGCGCCTTCGCTCTGGGGACAAGAATCAAAGAGCTCCGTCTGATGCGGGGGATCTCCCAGAAAAGGCTGGCGGAAGGTATCGGGGTGACGCCAAGCAGCATCTCCCAGGTAGAAAAAAACCAGATCTTTCCGTCGCTGCCCGCCCTGTTCCGCATCGCCGAAAGCCTCTCGGTCGAAGTGGCTACACTGTTTAAAGGAGAGGGTGAGACCGCAGTTCGCTACGTCTATTCGCCGGCGAACCGTTCCCCCGCCGGGTTGGAAAAAATTGGCCCGGAGGAGGCAACTGCCGAACTGCTGCTCCCCGCGGAGGTGGAGAGCAGGGTGAAAGCGCTGCTGCTGAGGATCGCTCCGGGCAAAAAGCTCGGCGGCCATTTTCTCGCCCACAAGGGGGAAGAAATCGGCTATTTGCTCAGCGGCCAATTGGAGATGACGGTCAATAACCGCCGGCATGAGGTG
>JAZBOD010000163.1:0-2913 GCA_036350955.1 Desulforhopalus sp.
CATGGTTTCCGCCTCTACCCCACGTTCGTAGGTGCGGACCTTGAGCCTGCCGTCGGGCAGTACTCTGGCAAAATTGACATTGGTCCCTTCGGGGGCGAACATTTCGTCAAAGCGCAGTTTACCGCCCCAACTCAGCACCGGAATCGGTTCATCATCGACAAAAAGCACCAGGTGGGGAACACCGGTATTCAGATAGCCGGCCAGCCGCTCTTCCCCATCAAGTACCATACTCAGGCCGAGACGAATGTCATGCGGAATCGGCATGGTCACCCGGACCAGATCGTTTTCATCGATCTCCGCCCCGATCACCCCGGCAAGGGTGGCGATGGTCATCTTTCGCTCGCTGACCATCCGATGTCGATAGGCAAAACGTGCGGCACAACGGGCTCCATTGCCACACATTTCCGCCTCGGAGCCATCGGGATTGTAAAACCGCCACTGCAGATCGGCTTGGCTGCCCGACTCCAGGAAGATCACCCCATCAGCACCCACCGAAAACATTCTTCGGCAAATTTTTTTTGCCAGCTCAGGCTGTTCAGCGACCAAGACCACCTGTTCTCGGTTGTCAATGACAATAAAGTCATTGCCGGTACCGGTCATCTTGTCAAAGGCGAGGGGAAATTTCATTGCACCATCCATAAAACAGAGAACCCTCCAGCCGTTTGACCGTCGGCCGGAGGGTATCTTTGCAGCCGCCGCGGTCATCCTTCGCCGTTCTCGGCCCTCAAGCGGGCTGACGCCCGCACCCAAAGGGCTAATTCCTGATCGTCGCTTCCCGGGACACCGCGCTCTCGTTGGCCGGAGTCGCCTGATCAACGGCACTGACCGCCCAGTAATAACGCACGCCAGGGCTGACCGTACGGTCGTCATAGAGTGAATACTCCGGGCTGACCGTGCCAAGGAGCTGGTAGTCATCCTGGTCTGCCGTCCGCCGGTAGACCCGATAACCGCCAAGATCGCTGTCACTGTTTCTCTCCCAGAAAACCTTCACCCCGGCATCGGTGGCCACCGCAGTCACCCCGGCAGGGGGAAGGGGCGGGGTCAGGTCAACGGGAACTGCGGCGATGGCCGAGCTGACTGCACCATTGACCAGCTCGTCACGGTAGACCATCATGCTTTGTACCGTATAGAAATACCTGGTGCCGTTCTGTACCGCTCGATCGATAAAGTTTGTCGCCGACTGGACTTCACCGACCGGGGCAAAATCCTTGCCACCGACACTGCGCAGGACCTGGTAGCGGATCTCCCCGGCAGGGGCGGTGCCGTCGGTGAGGGCGGTTACCGGTTGCCAGCTCAGGGAAATCTCGCCATCCCCGGCCGTTGCCTGCAGACCGGTCGGTGCTGCCGCCGGCTGGTACCAGACAAAGGAGACGATATTTGAATCACCGCTGGTCGCCCACCAGGAGGTGCGTGAACGGACTTTGAAAAAATATCTGTGGCCGGAGCGCAGCAGATTCGACTGGTAGCTGGCTACCCGGCGTACCTGTCCGTCCAGCGGGGGTCCGCCGGCGATCTCCAGCGGTTTATCGAAGGGGATCGGACAGCCGCCGCAGTAGTCATCTAGGGCAATCTCCGCCCGAAAGAGTTCGAAACTGGAGATATCTTCGAGTATCTTCCCGCGGATAGACTTCACCGGGTAGCTCCAGGTAAGATTGACCCCCTGGTCGCTGACTGTGTAGCGCAGGTCCTCGATTGGCTGCGGGACCACACTCTCCGGAGGAACCGGCGAGTTCTTGTACCCGCAGCCGGCCATCAGCATCAGTATCATCGCCAGGAGTGTCGTTCGCATCAGATGTACCCTGTTCATAATGTGATCCCCACTTGTTGCTCGGCTACCGCCAGAGCCTCGGTCACCCGGGCAAGACCGGTGCCGCCCTGGGAAACCCGACTGTTCACCGAACCTTCAACGCTCAGTACGTGAAATACATCCTCTTCAATCATCTCCGAAAAGCCTCTTAGCTCAGCAAGGCTAAGCTCGGCAAGCTCCCGACCGGTGGCCACGCAGTGAGCAACCGCCCCCCCGACAATGCCATGGGCATCGCGGAACGGCACCTTCTTCATCACCAGATAGTCAGCCAGGTCGGTGGCGGTCATGCAGCCGCTCTCTGTCGCCTCGGCCAACCTTCGGGTGTTGAAGGCGAGGCCGTCGAACAGCTCCGCCATAATAGCCAGGGAGGCCGAAACGGTATCAACCGTATCGAATACCGGCTCCTTGTCCTCCTGCAGATCGCGGTTATAGGTCAACGGCAACCCTTTAACCAGGGTGAGCAGGGTCATCAGACTGCCGACAACCCGACCGCTCTTGCCGCGAATAAGTTCTGGGATATCCGGGTTTTTCTTTTGTGGCATGATCGACGACCCGGTACAGAAGCGGTCCGGGATATCGACAAAACCAAACTCCTGGCTGGCCCAGAGGACCAGTTCCTCGGCGAGCCTGGAGAGATGCAGCTGGATCTGGACACAGGCGCTGCTGAACTCAATGACAAAATCGCGATCCCCGGCGGTATCGATTGAGTTGGCAGTAATTCCATCAAATTCAAGCTCTTCGGCAACCTGTTGCCGATCGATCGGCAGGCCGCTACCCGCCAGGGCGGCACAACCAAGGGGGGAGAGATTGAGCCGTTTGCGGCAGTCCAGCAGCCGGCCGCGGTCCCGGCCAAACATTTCAAAATAGGCAAGCAGGTGGTGGGAGATCAACACCGGCTGCGCCCGTTGCAGATGGGTATACCCGGGCATCACCGCACCGAGATAGCGCCTGGCCTGACGGGCAAAGGCCTGGCGCAGGCCATCGAGCAGGCCGATCAGCCGGTCACACTCATCACGCAGGTAGAGTTTGAAATCCAGGGCAATCTGGTCGTTGCGGGAGCGGGCACTGTGCAGCCGTGCCCCGGCGGGACCAATCTTTTCGACCAG
>JAZBOD010000164.1:0-2697 GCA_036350955.1 Desulforhopalus sp.
ACCTGCCTGGCCAACCCGATACGCCGCCAGATTCTTTCCACCCTCGCCGAAAAGGGTGAGATGCGCTTTATGGACATCACCCGCCACCTTGGCATCAGCGACCACACCAAGGTCGGTTTTCACCTGAAAAATCTTAAAACCAGCACGCTGATCACCCAAAACCGGGAAAAACTCTATCGGCTCACCCCGCAGGGAGAAAAAATATTCTCCTGTCTCCGGCTCCTCTCGCAAAAAATTTCCCAATAACTACAATGTGGTATTTTTGATCTGCGAAGCGTTCTTCCCAGAACTTCGGTTTATCGCAGTTATCTTTCTCTGGAAGGGATGACATCCCCTCAATATATTCCGAACCTGTACTACCCGCTCACTGTCTGTCCGATGAATTCAGCCAAAGGAGAACAACATGAAAAGGATCGGAATGATAACCATCAGCAGCATCATAGCTCTGACCGCGTCAGCCTACGCTGCAGACCAGACCCTGGTCAGCACGACCACAACTTCGCCCATCCTCCTGGACGGTATTGCCGACAAGGCGTGGGAAGCGGCAAAGCCCCTGGTCATCACCCTCGATGAACTCCCCTACGAACCTAGCAACGGGTATCAAGGGATGACCAGTACCGATGTCACCATCAAATCACTGCACGATGCACAAAACGTCTATTTCCTGATCAGCTATCAGGACCCGACCAAAAGCCTGGAGCGGTTTCCCTGGGTCAAGCAGGCTGACGGTTCCTGGAAAAAACTGGCCAACAAAGATGATACCGGCCACGACAATACCTATTACGAAGATAAGTTAGCGCTGTTCTGGGACATCAACACCAAGGGCTTTGATACCGATGGCTGTATGATTGCCTGTCACTTGAATGAGCCGGGAGACAGCTCTGCCGGGAGAAAGTACACCGCTTCGCCGGAAGAAAAAATCGATATGTGGCATGCCAAGTATGTCCGCACCATGCCCCTCGGGTTGTTCGATGATCAGCATGTTGACAACAATACCGACCCGAAGGCTAATGCCGGTTGGGGCCGCAAAAATGATACCGCCCCGAAATTCGGCGGCTACAAGAATAACGATAACAGCGACAAAAGTGGGCCGGCCTATATGAATCTGGATGCCAACGAGGACGACCAGTACTATGTCATTCCGAGCAAAAAGATCCCTTTTGTCGACAACTTCAAGGAAGGCGCGGTCGTCGCCGGGATCGAAATAGCCCCTCTTGCCGGTGGTCGGGCCGATATTCTCGCCCGCAACCGTTATGACAACGGAGTCTGGACCCTGGAGGTCATGCGGGCGCTGAAAACCGAAGGGGAAAATGCCGAGACCCAGGATGTCCAATTCACCGATAAGGGCAAGAGCTATCCTTTCGGGATTGCGGTATTTGACAACTCGCAAATCAACCATCTCTACCACGAGCAGACGATTGAGCTGAAGTTTGAATAACCGGTTCGGCGAAGATCAAACCGGGAGACGACTGCCTTCAATTTGAGAGAGTGCCGTTACGGGCGAGGATCGTTCCTCGCCCGTAACGGTATGCCTATCCATAAAGTGCGCACCCTGCCCCCATAAACGCCAGTAACAGCCGGTTACCGGGATTCATGGTTCGAATGATGGTCTCGTCAACAATCTCCTCTCGACAATTTTTCACCAAATTGCCGCTACTCACATCAGGTGGGTAATCAACCAACCTGAGAAGCCAGTTCCGATGACAATCAGCCAGGGTGGCAGCCTCCAGAACTGCAAGGCGACAAAGGCCATCAGGCCTAGCGCAAAATCCTGCGGCGTGTATATGGCGCTGGTCCATACCGGAGTATAGAGTGCTGCCAGCAACAAACCGACCACGGCCGAGTTAATCCCGGCCAACGCTGCCTGCATCCTGTCATTACGGCGCAGCTGCTCCCAAAACGGCAAAGCACCGACGACCACGAGAAATGAAGGCGTGAAAATCGCCAGCAGGCAGATTACGCCACCGGCTATGCCGGAGAGCGAATTTTGCATAGACGCACCGAGGAAGATGGCAAAGGTGAATAAGGGGCCGGGCACTGCTTGGGTTGCACCGTAGCTGGCGAGAATTGGCAGACCAGCCAATAAAAGAAAAAAATGGCCAAAAATAGTGCGCCGGTACGCTGACGCACCTTGAGTGGTAACTGGTCATGAAGGGTAATCTGAGCAGATTTGAACAGGAATCGACCTAGTGCGGCCGCGACAACGATGACGCAAGCCTGCCCAAGGACAGTCGGATGGATCAGCACGGCGCAGGTTGCCATTGCCATGATCGAAATGCGCAGGACGTCGGTACACATGCTTTTCGCCATGCCCTAGACCGCTTGGGCGACAACGGCCACCGCAACTATTTTCAGGCCCTGAAGAGCACCGGCAGGGAGCATCTCCCCGTAATTCGACAGCCCCAGGGCAAACAGCAGCAGGCCGATGGCTGAGGGCAAGGTGAATCCTGCCCAAGCGGCCAGAGCCCCTCGGTATCCACATCGGGACAGTCCCAATGCCAGACCGACCTGGCTGCTGGCCGGTCCCGGCAGGAACTGACAGAGAGCGACCAAATCCGCATAGCTCCGTTCAGAGAGCCAATGGCGGCGTGCGACGAATTCCTCGCGGAAATATCCGAGGTGGGCAGTGGGGCCGCCGAATGCAATGAGTCCCATCTTCAGCGAAGCGCAAAAGATGGCGGCAGCAGTAGGGGGGGC
>JAZBOD010000165.1:0-7916 GCA_036350955.1 Desulforhopalus sp.
AGAGAACCCCGGCGCACACCGTGGTCCTGGTTGCCGGAGGATAACCGGCTCCCGGCGATTATTTGCAGCAGGTATAAGGGTTGATGGGCAGCACCGGGCACGGGGCGGAGCGTACCACCTTATCGGCGACACTGCCGAACATGATCTTCTCAATCCCCTTATAGCCATGGGTACCCATGACGATCATGTCAGCGTTGACCTCCGCGGCATACTCGACGATCTGCTCGCCGACATCACCCATCAGCACTTTATACTGCAGTTCCTTGACGCCAAGGGAGTTGCAGAACTCCTCCATCTCTTTACAGAACGAGGCCATCTTCACTTCAGCACTCTCCACCAGTTCCCCTTCCAGGGTTGGCAGGGTCATCTGCGGCACAAAAAATCCGGAATAGTCATCAAAATTCTGCACGACAAAAACCAGGTTCATCGCAGCCCCGAATCGACCAGCAAGATACCCCGCCGACTCGGCGATCAAACGGGAGTTATCGGAGAAATCGACAGGCGTCACCACTCTTTGTATCTCATGAATAAAGCTCATATCGCCTCCCACGGTTATTGAGGAATCTTTCCAGGCCTGCCCTGCTCGAAGCTTCCCATAATGAGGAAAGTTTTGCAAGCATTTCGAAGAGCTCGACAGCTATAGGCATAGTGTAAGCCCCATTACCCGGGATGTCATCCGGCGAGTACCGGAACCAATTCACCCGGGGGACAAATTTTTTCTTTATTTAAAAGGCCAACCGCGATACCTTTGTCTCTTACATCGTGGTACACATTTGCCCTTTAACCTACTTTGGGGAAACACCCGTGGCCCAAGTCAAAGCAATCTCCATTAGTCCCCGCAAGGGCATGCGCAAGGAGAATATTCCCGCAGGAGAGTTCGTCGCCGCCTTTGGTCTGAACCAAGATGCCCATGCCGGTGACTGGCATCGCCAGGTGAGTCTGCTTGCCCAGGAGAGTATCAACAGCATGCGGGAGAAGGGGCTCGAGGTGAGCGCCGGCAATTTTGCCGAGAACATCACCACCGAGGATCTTGACCTTACAGTCCTCCCAGTGGGAAGCCATCTCCAACTAGGCGAGGTCGAACTGATCGTCTCGCAACTCGGCAAAATCTGCCACCACCGTTGCGCCATCTACCATCAGGCAGGTGACTGTGTGATGCCGCGGGAGGGGATATTTGCCGTAGTCCTTAAGGGGGGAACCATCCGGGTTGGTGATCCGATTAGCGTCAGCACCAAGAGGTCAACCGCGGCGGCAGTGGTCAGCTCCGCAGAACTTCTCGAGTCGGCCGGATCAGCACTCACCCTGGCGGTCAATGCCAGGTTCGGTTCCGCCTTTACCCGCCTCGATGCCTTCACCGCCAGGGAAGGGGGCGGAATGACCGCCATCCTGGCCGACCTGGTGGATACCCAGGCCATCGAACGGATCGTCATTGTTGATCCGTCCGGCGGCCAGGCCATGGCACTGGCCGGATGGGCGAGCAGTACCGAGCGAAAGAACCGCTATCACCGAAAAAAGTCGATCATCGATTATTGCCGGCAGATCGACGAAGTCGCCAGATTGTAACTCAAGGCAGCAGTTCGTTGATCAGCTGGCGGTATTTTTTCTCGATGACGTGGCGTTTCTTTTTCAAGGTGTTGGTGAGTTCTTCACCAAGGGAGAACTCACGGTCAAGAAACCGGATGCCTTTGAGTTTTTCGTGGGCCTTGAATCCCTGCTTCGGGCGGAGAATCTGATTGAGTTCGTTGCGCACCTGATCAAGAACCTTGACATCGGTAAGAAAGTCGGTCTTGTCACGAGCAAAATCACTCATTTTTACTGAAAGATAGCTCTTTAGCTCATCGATGTTGGGAACCAGCAGGGCACCAAGCCCTTTCTTGTCCTGACCGACCAGAATCGCATCCTGAATAAAGGGAAACATGGTCAGGGCATTTTCAATTCTGGTCGGATCGACATTTTCCCCGCTGGAGAGAACTATCACCTCTTTAGCCCTGCCGGTGATCTGCAGTTCCCCGTTGATGGTCATTCTCCCGAGATCCCCGGTCTTGAAAAAGCCATCAGGAGTAAAGGATTTGCGGTTTTCCTCTTCATTTTGGTAATAGCCTGAGGTGACCTGTGGGCCGCGCACCTCGATTGCCCCCTCAGCCCCCGGTGGCAGAACCGTCCCCTCTTCGGAAACCACCCGCAGTTCAGTCCGGGCAACCGGTGGTCCGACTGTACCAAAGACCCGGCAGTTCACCGACCGTCCGGCGATTGCCGGTGAGCATTCAGTCATCCCGTAGGCATTGACAATCCGGATTCCGACCGCATCAATCCACTCTTCAAGATAGCCGGCCAAAGTCCCGCCACCACTGATCGCCAGCCTGAGCCGACCGCCAAAGCGATCCCGCACCGTCTTGAGTTTTTTATCGGCAAGACGGTAGAACGGATAGAGCAGGATCATCTTCGCACCGGCAACAATCCTTTCCGGCCAGCCCCCAAGGAAGCGGTTGGCAGAAAAAACCGGCAGACGGTTGCATATTTTCCGCCGGTTGCGGCGATAGGCCGCAGATATCCAGACCAAAGCGTTAAACAGGCGCGCGGCCGCCGGCCCCTTTTTCTTCACCGTCAGCTGAACTTTACCGTAGAGCGATTCCCAAACCCTAGGGACCGTAGCCACCAGGGTTGGCCGGTACCTCTCCAGATCCAGGGCAAAGTTTTTCACCGAAGAGTAGACCAGACGGGTTCCCCTGGAGAGGGCAACGTACTCAGCGGTTCTTTCAAAAATGTGCCAGCTGGGCAAAATAGAGAGCCAGCTGTCCTGTTCATTTAAGGCAATCACCCCGGGAACCACCTCAACGTTATGCATGATATTGGCATGGGTGAGCTGAACCCCTTTCGGCATCCCGGTGGTTCCGGAGGTATAGATGATGGTCAACAGGTTCTGCGGCGTCAGCTTCTCCCCTTCCTGAAGAAATTTTTCTACATCTTCATGACTATAGCGCCGGTCAGCAAGCAGATCATTATAGGTAAAGACTGAACTGAACCACGAACGGCCGGCAGAGCCGGTCATGATAAAAACCTTCCTGAGCTTCTGGTGGGTTTCAATGACCTCCCGGTGCCGCTCATAGAGTTCTTCGGTCTCGGTGACCAGAAAGCCGCACTGGGCGTTTTCTAAAATATACTGGAGTTCCTGAGTCGGGGTATCCGCACCGCGTGGAACGGTTACCGCACCGCAGGACATCAGGGCCAGATCAGTGACAATCCAGGCATAACGGTTGTCGGAGAGCACCATGACCCGATCTCCGGAGTTTACGCCGCGGTGCTGAAAGGCCCTGGCCAGCAGGAGCACGTCTTCAAAGAGTTTGCCGTAGGTGACCCGGTGTTCTTCGTCACCCGCGCTGTAGATATAGGCGGTATTTTCCCGGTATTTGCCAATGGTGTTAAGCAAAAAGCAAAACAGGGTCTCTTCACCGGGGTATACCGGCAGGGAAATTGGTTGACCCTGGCATGGTTTTTCACCGGATGAACCAGCGGTGTTCTCGACACTCATGGTTTTTCTCCCCAGTGTACAGCAATTGTCCCAAGCATAAATTTCCGGTACCCGACAGCCTTGAAACCGGCATCAGAGAAGAGTGCAGCAAGTTGCTCAGCGTTATGAAAACCCATGGTCGAGCCGGTTAAATAGTTATAGGCTGCAACATCCTTGGCGATCAACCGGCCAAGGAGAGGTATGCCATAGCGAAAATGGAACTGAATGAGAGGAGAAAGCAGATTTTTCGCCGGAGGGGTGGTGTCAAGACAGACCACCCTTCCTCCGGGCTGCAGCACCCGATAGACCTCCCGCAAGACGGTGAGCGAATCGTCGACATTGCGGAGCAGATAGCCAAAGCTGACCGCTGCAAGTACGCCATCGGCAAAGGGGAGCATTTCGGCATCGCAGGCCTGCCAGCTGATGTCACGATCGGGGAAACGGCGCTTGGCTTCCGCCAGCATGTTGAGCGAAAAATCACCACCAAGAACCTTCGCCCGAGGGTGGCTGACCTGCATCAGGGCGGCGATATCGCCGGTGCCGGTGGCCAGATCAAGAACCCAGCCGTCTGCCGGGTTACCTGCCTGGGCAACGACGTAGCGGCGCCAGCGCTGATCCTGGCCAAGGGTCATTACCCGGTTCATCAGGTCGTAGCGACCGGCAATGGCATCAAACATTTTCTGAACCGCCGGCCCTTTGCCCACCTTTGCCTCCATTCTCGCCTGGTTGAATCTCAACATTCGCTCTCTAAACAGGAGCGACTTTCTCTGGTACCGATCCCCACCCACAGCAGAGGGGATAAGTACCTTCACGAAATTCATTCTTCAACGGCAAGAAAGAATTTCTAAGGTACTAACAGGGAGCAAAGCCCGGAGTCCGGGGAAAGGGGATAACCTCGCGGATATTATTCATCCCGGTTACAAACTGAACCAGGCGCTCAAAACCAAGTCCGAAACCGGCGTGGGGTGCTGAACCGTAACGACGCAGATCAAGATACCAACTGTAGTCGCCAAGATCGATTGCCGCTGCAGTCATCCGCTCGGCAAGCACCGCATAGCGCTCTTCCCGCTGACTGCCGCCGATAATTTCGCCGATGCCGGGCACGAGAATATCCATCGCCGCCACAGTCCGCCCATCGTCGTTGAGCCGCATGTAAAAGGGCTTTATTGACGCCGGATAGTCGGTGACGATGAGCGGCGCACGAAAAACCTCCTCGGTCAGGTAGCGTTCGTGTTCTGCCTGCAGATCAAGCCCCCACTCCACCGGAAAGGTAAACTGGCGACCGCAACCCTGCAGACTTTTTACCGCCTCGCTGTAGGTGATATGGCCAAAACCGCTCTCTGCCACCCGGCAAAGTTTGTCAATCAACCCTTTCTCAATGAACTGGTTGAACAGCTGCAGCTCTTCACCGCACTGATCCAGGGCCGTTTGGATGAGATATTTGAGCAGCTCTTCGGCCAGTTGCCGGTTGCCGAGAAGATCGCAGAAGGCCATCTCCGGCTCGATCATCCAGAATTCGGCAAGATGACGGGAAGTATGGGAGTTTTCCGCCCGAAAAGTCGGGCCAAAGGTATACACGTCGCCCAGGGCAAGGGCATAGACCTCGGCCTGCAGCTGGCCGCTGACGGTAAGTCCGGCGGCCCTGCCGAAAAAGTGTTCAGGATTATCCCCTCCCTGGCTGGCGGTCACCCGGAACATCTCCCCTGCTCCCTCACAGTCGCTGGTGGTGATAATCGGGGTATGGACCTGGATAAAACCGCGCTCATGAAAGAAGCGGTGCACCGCGAAGGAAAGCCGGGACCGGACCCTGGCCACCGCCCCGAGGGCATTGGTGCGTGGCCGAAGATGGCAAAGTTCCCGAAGAAATTCAAACGAGTGACGTTTTTTCTGCAGGGGGTAGGTCTCCGGGTCTGCCCCGCCAAGAACCTCGATACTGGCAGCATGGAGTTCAACCGCCTGCCCTTTTGCCGGGGAGGCACGAAGCTCGCCGTTTACCCGGATGCTGCTGCCGGTTGCCAGCTGTTTGATTTCTGAGTGATAGTTAACCAGCTCGCTTGCGGCAATAATCTGCAGATTAGCGAGGCTGGAACCATCATTGACCTCGACAAAGGAAAAGCTGCCGGTATCCCTTCTGGTGCGAACCCAGCCAGCGACGGAAATCGTTTCGCCGAGAGGTTGTTCACTCAATATGCTCTGTATGCGCCGTCTCATCATCTCTCCATCTCCACGTAGTTCCTCTCTAAACACTCTCCTCTGGTTCATGACCTTGGTACTGCGTAAAAAGATGAGCCTTTTGCCAAACGGAGATTCTCGTTTAAAATCCAGTACGCTTTTGGGTAATGACCTTTGTCCTCTGCCGACCTGATGTCGGCGATACCGCTTGATTCGACAACGTTGCCGGAAAGTGTGCCGTCAGCTCTGCCTGCAGCTTCCCAGTAAATACTCCTCGCGGACATTCCCCAGAGCGGCAAACAGAGAGCTCCGGGCTCCCGGTTCCTCGGCAAACAATCTGCCGAGCATCGCCCGGATTTTTTCCCGCCGGGTATCAACCACCAGCGGACAGAGATTAGGTATGCCGGTTAACCGCCAGGCTTTGCCAAGGGAGGCCACGTCCTCCTTGCTAAGATAAGCCATAGGCCTTACCAGGGAGAGGGTGGCGGAAAAAATATCCTGCTTGGGAAGCATTGTAGAGATATTGCCGCTGTACACCGCATTGAGAAAAAAAGTCTCAATCAAGTCGTCCTGATGATGGCCAAAAGCAATCTTGTTGCACCCTTCGCTTCGCGCCAGGGTAAACAGCTGACTGCGTCGGTTGCGGGAGCAGGAGAAACAGGTGCGGGGAGAAGAGGAAAGCTGCCACTCCCTGAATACCATCAGTCCGAGGCCAAAGAGCCGCAGTTGCTCACCGATGGTTTCAGCCGGAGGACCTTGTTGGCCCTGCCAGAAACCGTGATCAATATGGCAGGCAAGCAGGCTGAAGTCGATAGGCGCCTTTTTTTGCCACTGCACTAAAAGCGCGGCAAGCACCAGACTATCGATCCCCCCCGAAACAGCAACCAGAATCCGGTCTCCGGCGGAGAACATCCGGAAGTCATGCATCGCCCTGCCAACCTTGCGGTTGAGTTTTCCCGGCACTGTGTAAAATGGCGCCATGACTGATTCCTGCAGGTTCAGCGACTGTTGCCACCGTGAGGTCGGCTAAGCTCCTCGACGGAAAATCGATCAGCGGCAACAAACCAGAGGCAGGGAGCGCAGGCTATTGCAGGTAGGGGCATTGCCCAAGCCGTTCTTTGACGCCCTCTTCAACCAGTTGTTCAACAGTAAGCCATTTGAATCCTCTGCTGAACATTTTGTTGTAGGAGAAAAGATTGCTCAAGAGGGACTCCTGGGTCTCCTGGAAGTCGGCAGACCAGAGTACCGTTTTTTTTGCGGTATGCCAAAGAACCAGATCGACCTCCGCTGATGCGGGGGCGTCGACGGCATATTCGCTGCCTTGCCGCTGCTCAAAGCGGTGGACCGTGGTGACCAGTACCGCCTCGCAGTTGAGCTTTTCCCCGATACTGCTCACCATTCCGCTCAGCCCCCCGGCAACTTCCGGTACCAGCTTGTCAAGCTGGGATTCACCGACCAGGAGAACCTTCGGGTGGCCGGTCAGTTCAGCCTGAAGGATTTGGCTGACAAAAGCGGCACCCCTTTCCAGGGATTTCGCCTGACGATACTCAACGGAATCGTCCTGGTTAACCAAGGTGATGGCCGGCAACACGGCGATACAGTTAATCGGCTCAAGGGGCAGTGCAACCTGTTTTCCCCCGGGCGGCAAGGCACAGGAGGAGAGAAAGAAAACCAGCACCGCTACGACACATAACCCGTTTGTACCTTTCACAGCATCACCTCAGATTGAGTCCCCTTGCGGCAGAACCGCCATCCGAAAATCTCGTCTAAAACAGCGGGCAACCCGCTTAAAGACAACCCTTTGATGAAAGTACTCCCGCCCCTCCGGAGGGGGAGGTGGCCATCCGTAAAGCTCGACCAAATCCTTTGAAAACCGCCTCAAGGATGTGGTGGCCGTTGCCGCCATGGAGCAAATCAATATGCAGCGTCATCCCACCATGCTGGGCGACAGCCCGAAAAAATTCCAATGCCAGAGCGGTGTCAAAACTCCCAAGCCGTTCTTCTGGTACCGGCACGTCATAGTGGAGGAAAGGCCGGTTGGAGAGATCGATTACCACCCGCACCAGGGTTTCGTCCATCGGCAGGTAACAGCTGCCGTAGCGGGCTATCCCGCTCCTCCTGTCAAGAGCCCGGTTTATTGCCTCCCCGAGACAGATGCCGATATCCTCAACAGTGTGGTGGTCGTCGATTTCGGTATCTCCCTTGGCCAGAAGCTGCAGATCAAAGAAACCATGAA
>JAZBOD010000166.1:0-6859 GCA_036350955.1 Desulforhopalus sp.
GCCCGAAGGTGTTGACCTGCCTTCGCCACCGGTGCACCAGACGCTCTATTCCATTGAAGAGAGCGTGATGAAGATGCTCCAGACCATGTCGATGGCCTTTGGTCACAAGGTACCGGTATACCCGAAAATTTCCGCCTCCTCGTCGGCCAAGGCGGTGCTCAACAATCTGGTCCGCAACCCCTATGCCGCCGGGCTGATGATCGACGGCATTGACGGTGGTACCGGCGCCGCCTACAACGTCTCGATGGATGCCACCGGCCATCCGATCGCTTCCTGCGTCCGCGAATGCTACCTTGATCTTGCCGCCCAGGGCAAACAGAACGAGATCCCGATTTTCGCCGCCGGCGGCATCGGCAAAAACGGCAACGTCGCCCAGAACGGTATGGCGATGATCATGCTCGGCGCTTCGGCGGTGCACATCGGCAAATATATCATGCAGGCCGCCGCCGGCTGCCTCGGCAACGAAAAAAACCGCTGCAATGTCTGCAACCTGGGGATCTGTCCCAAGGGAATTACCAGTCAGAACCCGAAACTCTACCGCCGGCTGGACCCCGACAAGGTCGCCGAGCGGGTAGCCGAGACCTTTATGGCGATCAACACCGAGGTGAAAAAGATCATGGCACCTCTAGGCCGCTCGCAAAGCCTGCCGATCGGCATGTCCGATGCCATCGGCATCGCCGACCAGGCTGCAGCGGAAAAATTGCAGATCAGCTACGTCTGTTAACGCTGAATTACCGTTTATCCCCTCCGGGGTGTGCCGCAGTCAAATCGGCACAGATAACTGACAATCATGGTTTACTGGGGCCCCCCCAGGAAGAAGGAGAAGGGAGTGGCTACACAGCTGGTACAGGGGAAAAACCAACAGGGGCTGCGCCGCAGCTCGATGGAATTCGAAAAGCTGGTCCGCCAGGCCGCCGCCGAGGCCGACCGGCTTGTTCTTGAATCGTACGGGCAGCACAATATCGGTATCCGTCTGCAGCGCCCCAACGGTCTGAACATCGTCGTCAAAGGCCCATCTGGCCAGCGTCTGGGCTGCATGGGCATGCCGGGAACCACGATCCTCTGTGAAGGGGCAACCTCGGATGACCTCGGCTACCTGAATATCGGCGCGGAGATCACCGTTCTCGGCGATGCCGGCAACGGCGCCTGCAACGCCATGGCCAACGGCAAGGTCTATGTCGGCGGTTCGATCGGTGCCCGTGGCCTGACCATGACCAAGTGGAACCCTGACTACAGCCGTCCCGAGCTTTGGGTGCTCGGTTCCACCGGCGACTCCTTTGCCGAGTTCAACTGCGGCGGTATCGCCGTAGTCTGCGGAGTCAACCCGAAAACTCCTGCCAACGTGCTCGGTCACCGGCCCTGCGTCGGCATGGTCGGCGGCCATATCTTTGTCCGTGGGCCGATCGGCAACACCTTTTCAAAAACCAATGCCAAACTGCTCGAGGTTGATGACGCCGGCTGGGAATGGCTGCAGGCCAACCTGCCTGTCTACCTTGAACGGATCCACCGGAGTGAACTTCTCGCCGAACTCTCGGTACGCAGCGAGTGGCAGATTCTCAAGGCAATCACCCCACAGGAACGGGCCCTGATGTTCTCCGGGCCGATGCCGATGGCCGAATTCCGCAACAGCCAGTGGAACAAAGCCTTTGCCGGGGATCCGTTACGCGACCTCGCCCCGGGCCTTGACCGCAGCCCGATCGGAGTGATCGTTACCGGCGAGCTGCGCCGGAAAAAACCCTACTGGGCCAACGCCGAATCGGCAGCCCCCTGTACCTACTATTGCCCTATCCATATCCCGACGGTGGAGCGCCTCCGGCTGATCCGCGAGGGCAGACTCGACGAAGCCTACACCATGCTTCTCCAGTATACCCCCCTGCCGGGTTCAGTGTGCGGTGCGGTCTGCCCCAATCTCTGTATGGAAAACTGTTCACGGCATGGCGTGGATGAACCGATCGATGTCCAGGTACTGGGCCGGGCGGTGGGCAAAGTTGCCGCCCCGCAGCCGGCGGCACCACTCGGTCATCGGGTGGCTATCATCGGCGCCGGACCGGCTGGGATGAATCTTGCCTGGCAGCTTGCTCTGGCCGGGATTGAAGCCCATATCTACGAACAGGACGACAAAATCGGCGGCAAACTTGCCCAGGTAATCCCCTGGGAAAGACTCTCCCAGGCGATCTGGGACCAGGAAGTCGACCGCTTCCTCGCCATGCCCGGGATCAGCGTCACGCTTGGGGTGACGATGACCCGGGAAAAATTTGCCGAACTGCACCACAATTACGACTTCGTCGCCGTAGCGGTGGGCACTCACATCCCCCGACGCCTGCAGTTTCCTGGGCACGAACGGGTCCTTGCCGCCCTTGAGTTTTTGAAAAAGGCCAAAAGCGGAACCCCACCGCAGGTGGGTAAGGAGGTGGTGGTGATCGGTGCCGGTAACGTCGGCTGCGATGTCGCCTGCGAGGCCTACCGCCTCGGCGCGGAACGGGTCACCCTGGTCGATATCCAGAAGCCGCTGGCCTTCGGCAAGGAAAAAGAGGCCGCCGAGGCCCTTGGTGCCACCTTTCGCTGGCCGGTCAACACCAAAGAGGTGACCGAAGCCGGCCTGATGACCGCTGATGGCGAATTGATCCCCGCCCAGACGGTGATCATCTCCATCGGTGATGTCCCTGCCCTCTCCTTTCTGCCGGAAAGCGTCGAGACCCTCAAGGTGGGCGGAGCCGACTGGGTCTGCACCGATCAGGCCCATCTCACCTCCGACGCCAAAGTACTGGCAGTCGGCGATGTCGAACGGCCAGGGCTCGCCACCCACGCCCTGGGGGCCGGCAAGACCGCCGCCGAGTACATCATCGCCCGCTGTCAGGGCAGAGAGTGGCACCCTTTCAGTAAACCCCTTATCCCGCAGAAGTCGCTAACCATCACCCATTATCTGCCGATGGCCAGGGAACTCAGCGAGGCCAACCAGGCAGGGCGCTGTCTCTCCTGCGCCTCCTGCCGGGACTGCCACCTCTGTGAGACCATCTGCCCCACCGGGGCGATTTCTCGCCGGGAAATCGATTTTGCCGGCCACCCTGAGGCGCAGTTTGCCCAGGAGGCGGACTACGAATACATTTCCGACGACAGCAAATGTATCGCCTGCGGTTTCTGCGCCGACACCTGTCCCTGCGGGATATGGACCATGAACCCCTATTAACTCTCTATCCTGGGGCGAAGGGGTCTGACTCTTACCCGGGGTGAATTGTTCACCGGCGGATCAACCGGATAGAGACATCATAACAGCCGCTGTCGATGTCGGGGGGCAATTGGCTCCCATCGGGGACCATTATGGTCAGCACCCGCCCGGCTCGCGGGTCATTGGCTGACTTGCTGCGCCGCTCCCGTCCGGAGGGACCGGCAATGCCTTTTCGCGGAGGACGTACGTGAAGCAGCTGGGCGTTGATCACCGGCCCGGCAGTTGGCGGCGGTTTTCGGTTCTGTGGTGGCAGAGGTGGAATCGAGCCGATGATAATTTCCATGAGCAGATCCTCCTGACGTTCTCAAGCGGGCTTGCCGCCCGCAACTCAAAGGCGATGCCCCCCTCCCGCAGTAGAGGGGATAGGTACTTTGACGAAACTCATTTTTAGAAGACCAGAAACGAATTTCTAAGGTACTAAAAACAGACTCTTTTCGGTTTTGATACCCGATCGGCAGACAAAGGGCAACAAAAGTCAACAGCCTGGCTATGCGCTGTTTTTATCTGTCCGCCCCCCTGCCCCCTGACTTTTCTTAATATTCCTCCACACCGATAGCCCCGTCATTCGGGTGGGCAGTATCTCCTGGCAAATTTACTCTATAGGCTTACCCAGCTTCGCCGTCCTTGTAAGATTATCGAAAAAACGATAAGGTGAGCCGACGAACGGGACAAGTATCTCGAGACCAGATAATTTCCCGTGGAATACCCGCAATCAATCTGCAGGAACTCACCACCATGATAAAGAGAAAAAGTAGCGCAACGCTACACGACAGCCTCTCTTTATCGCCGTAACCACCAGCGGAGCACGCGATGGATAAGCGACAGTTGATCAGGATGGTAGGCAGTTTTGTTGTGCCGCCGGTGCTGGTCCTGCTGCTTTTTACCATGGCGATTGGCCTGTTTATCCTACCCTCCACCGAAAATGCCTTGATGCAGCGGAAAAAGGATACGGTGCGGGCGGTAGTAGCCACGGCAACCTCAATTATCGAGCGGCACGCCGAGGCTGTCCGCCATGGTGAGATCGCCCTTGCTGAGGCGCAACAGCTCGCCCTGGCCGAGATGCGCGCGGTGCGCTTCGGCGGAGAGATGCAGGAGTACCTGTGGATCACTGATCAGCAACCGGTGATGCTGATGCACCCCTACTATCCTGAACTGGAAGGAACCCTGCTCAACACCTACAGCGACTCCCAGGGCAAGAAGCTCTTTGTTGATGCGGTCGAACTGACCAGCGAGCACCATGAAGGCTTCATCGATTACATCTGGACCAAGGGCCGCGATGGCGAAGTCCTGGCTCCCAAGCTCTCCTATGTCAAACTGGTCAAGCCTTGGGGCTGGGTGATCGGCAGCGGTATCTATCTTGACGATGTCCGGGAGGAGATCCGGGCGGTAACCCTTCAGCTCCTGATGATCTCCATAGCCATCGGCGCGATTGCCCTGCTGCTGCTGCTTTTTGTCATCACCCGCGGCTGGCGGAGTGAACGGGGCAGATATCTTGCGGAAGAGGAGTTGATTCGCTCACGGGAGCAGTATCGTGCTCTGGCCCATGCCGCCGATGAGATGACCCTGCTGGTGATCGATGGGGCGGTTGCCGGGGCAAACCGCAAATCCTGCGAGAACCTCGGTATGGATGAGAGTGAGCTTATCGGCAGAAATTTTATTGGCCTGGTAGGCGATGCTGCCGGCCAGGCGATGATCCAGGCGATGGAGAGCTGGGACAATATCGCCCCGGTCGAGACGGTACTGCGCGGCAAGGAGAGAGAACTGCGCACCCTGCTCTCAGCCGAACGGGCGGTAGTACACAATGGCCCGGCCATTCTCTACACCGGCTACCCGCTCCTCCGGGACGGGAGGCAGGAGAACTGCCCGACGGTGCTCGATCTCCTCGAGAAGAGCGGTTTTGCTCTGCTCATCCTCGACAATCCCCACAGCGGCAGGGTGGTCTATAGCGATGCCAATCTGGAGAAACTGCTCAGCTCTGAAGATGGCCAATCCCTGTTGGGCAGGCCCTTGACTGCACTGTTCGACGAAGCCGAGGGGAAACGGCTGTTGTTTCAGCTGCAGGAAGAAAAGCAGGCCTGCCGGGTCAGGCTGACTCTTCCGGGAGAGCCGGTCCATCAGCTGTTGGTCTGGGCGCTGCTCAGCGAAAGGGAGCGGGCTGCCAGGGGCCAGGTGGCGCTGCTCATCCTTGATGACAGTGCCGCAAAACGAGCACAGCAGCGCACCGATCACCTTCTCGCCGCCTGCCTCTCACCGGAAAGGGCGCTGGCCGGAGGCAGTCACCTCCCGGCCAACGGTGAGGACTTTTATCATGCGGCGACAGTCATCCGCCACGCGGTGCAATCCGGGCTGCATGGCGAGAAGGCCACGGCGATTGCCGACCGGGCCATCGACCGGGTCTTCCAGGACGCGGTCAATCGGGCCATTGACCGACTCGGCTCACCCCCGTGCGCCTACGCCTTGCTGGCGATGGGCAGCATCGGCCGCCGCGAGGCAATGCTCAACCCCGATCAGGATACCGGGGTAATCTACCCCGCCGGTAATGACCAGGATGCTCACCGGGAGTACTTTCGCCAGTTCGGCCGGCAGGTCACCGAATATGCCGCTGCCGCCGGTCTTCCACCCTGCAAGGCCGGCAACTGCGCGGAGAACCCCGAATGGTGCCTGAGCGATGTTGCCTGGCAGCGCCTTTTCACCGGATGGATCAACAGCAGCTCTCCAGAGGATCTGCTGAAAGTGAATATTTTCTTCGACCTGCGCAATGTCACCGGCGATGCCAGCCTGACCAGCCGGCTGCGCCAGAAGATATTCGGCCAGGTGGAGGCCAGACCAATCTTCCTCTACTACCTGGCCCAGACCACCCTTGATTTTCATCTCCCGGCCGACATATTCGGCCGGTTGCGCACCCGCGGTTCAAGTGGCAGCGAAATCAATCTCAAGGGGATGATGCTCCATTACGTCAATTTTGCCCGGATCTACACTCTGCAGCACGGTATCGCCGAAACCAACACCATCAGCAGGCTGGAGGCCCTCGCCGCCGGTGGACTGCTGCCCCGCGACCTTCTCCAAGACACCCTTGACGCCTGGAAATTCCTCCTGCAGATCCGTTTTGCCAACCAGGTGGCGGTTGAGGCGAAAAACTTTTCCCAGAAAAACCTCATCCTCCTTGAGGAACTCAGCCCCTGGCAGGAGAGCATCCTGAAGATGGCCGCCAACCAGGTCAGCTCCCTGCAACAGCGCCTCTCTCTCGATTTCACCAGAATGAGTTAGTACCGGAAAAATACAGTTCTTGCTTTTTGAAAATACACTTCGTGAAGGTACGTATTCCCTCTGCTGGAGAAGGGGTTCATCGTCTTTGGCTTGCAGATGGCGTCAGCCCGCCGGAGTTTGCCGCAACGCTTCAACCAAGCAGCACCAGACCACAGACTGAGGTAATCCCCCGCTCCAGACCATCCCCGCCCAGTTTCCCCAGCCGGTTCGCCCAGCCAGCCAGGCGCAGCAGATGGCCGACATCGATACCAAAGCCGGACATAGAGGGCCGGGCAACATCCGGAAAACGGCAGCTGCCCCCGGCAATCAGCGCCCGACACTCCCGCTTTTCATAACAGAACAGCTTTCTGCAGGATCCTCCAGCAA
>JAZBOD010000167.1:0-8736 GCA_036350955.1 Desulforhopalus sp.
CTCCCTGGCGGTACCCGGCACCCTGCTGCAGAAAATTATCCAACCGACCAGGAGGACACCTCTTTTTATCAAGAACTATTCAGGCTGGATCATGGCGATCCTCTGTATTTTGGTGTTCTGGGGAGAAATAGTCTGGAATGCCTATGACGATCCCCATCTCACCGGGGCGATAATTCTGGTTATCACCTTTGGTTCGATCCTTTTCAGTGTCCTCTACTCCCGGAGAATCTGGTGCCGATATCTTTGCCCGCTGGGGGCGGTGAATGCCATTTTTGCCATGCCGTCGGTGGTTGAACTCCGTGCCAATCGTCACGTCTGTCTCAATCGCTGCCAGAGTCACTCCTGTTATCGTGGAGATGCCGAGGTGCCTGGCTGTCCGATGTTTCGTCATCCCTACCTGGTGGACAACAACCGGGACTGTATCATGTGCACCAAATGCATAAAAACCTGCGACAACAGTTCAATTCAACTCAATCTTCGTCTGGCTCCCCAGGAACTCTGGGCAATGGAATCCCCCCGGCGGCCGGACAGTTTCCTGATTGTGGCGATGGGGGCGATTTTCTTCCCCTTTGCCCTTCATGACCAGTTCTTCCAACTGTCGGCGACGGTTGGCGGATGGCTGACGGAGACAGTCGGTTTCTCATTCCCGGCCGAATTGATCGCCACAGTGCTCTTTTTTGCGCTCATTTTTGTCTTTCAACTCGGCTATTACCTGATGGTTGATCTCCAGTCGCGCTATGCCGGGCTTGACCAAAAACTCCTCCTGCCGCTTTTTGGCTACGGCTGCATCCCGCTGATCCTTGGCGGATATATGGCTCTGCATCTCGAATTTTTCGTCAGTGGGGCAGGGCGGATTGTTCCCAATATCCAGGAGATGTTCGGAATGGCCCACTCCTACGAAGATATTCGGCTGATCAGTGCTGATTCGACCTATGTCCTGCAGGTGATCACCGTCTTCGGCGGGCTGCTTGCTTCGCTCTATGCCAGTTACCGGATAATCGGCCGGGTGATGGCCGACGAAGCGGTGACCTCCCGCGCCTTGATAATCCCTTACGCTTTTCTCCTTGTCCTTGGCGGTTTGTTTGTTTTCATTGTATAATAGCCGCAAGTTCTTCTGTCTCCCGAGAGGATGGTGGCCAGATATCGGCCGCTTCTTCTGCTAAGCCACTTTGCAGGGTGAACATCACCATGAACGCAATGCGTTTTTTTGCCGTCCTCATCCTTTTTGTCGTTCTCTCTTGCAGCCATGTCGCGGCTGATGATCAGGCGGACTCTTTGGCACTTCCTGATCTGCTCGCTGACGAATTCGATTTTGATGAGGATCTGGACGAACCGCCCGGAGGAACGTTTTCCGACCCGCTTGAGCCGATGAACCGGGTTTTTTTCGAAGTTAACGATCTCCTCTACGACTATGCTCTGAGGCCGGTCGCCAATGGCTACGCCTGGGTTCTGCCAAAGGAGATCCGCCAGTTTGTCGGCAATTTCTTTAGAAATATTGCCACGCCTATTCCTCTGCTGAACTCTCTGCTCCAGTTTGACTTTGAAACCTCAGGGGTGGTGCTTGGCCGCTTTGTCCTCAACAGCACCATCGGGGTGTTTGGTCTGGTTGATGTCGCTGATCTGGAATTCGGCATGCCGCCGCGCCGGGCAGATTTCGGTCAAACCCTGGGACGCTGGGGGTTTGGTGACGGGATCTATCTCTGTTGGCCGCTGCTCGGGCCCTCCAGCGTTCGCGATTCGGTCGGCCTGGGAGTCGACACGTTGGCCCATCCGGTTCAGTATTTCTATCAGAGCGTGCCGCTCGATGTCACCTACTACGCCACCCAGCAGGTCAATGAGCTGTCACTTGACCCGGATACCTATGAAGATCTGCGCCGCTACTCCTTTGATCCTTATGTTGCCGCCAGGCAGGCCTACTACGAATACCGAAAAAATTTTGTCGCCGTAAAACAGAGCCGATAAGCGAAACGGGTCCTCTGCGGCAATTTTACTTCAACCGGGAGTGAATCGTGTGTCGCCCTACACCTGGCAGGCGTCCGTGAGTAGCTCAGCTGCAGTCGAGGGGATGAAGATCAGGTTGCAGGCACCCTCTCCCGTTGAGCGAGCCGGGTTAAGGCAGGGCGTCAAGGGCTGCGGCTATCTCCGCACCGGCGCTGAGGCCCCTGAGCCATCGCTCAGGAATTGACGCCATGCCAAGATGGGCGCCAAGGACCATACCGACGACCATTCCCCGGGCGGCCGATTCACCACCGGCCATGACTGTCTCGATCAGCGCCTCTTCCAGGGAGTCGGGAGAGGAAACGATCGCGTAGACCGCACCGGGCAGGGCGGAGCCAATGCCGCAGGCCTGACCGAATTCCCCGACCTTTTGCCGTACGCTGCCCTGCTCCTCTCCCAGGGCTGAAACGATCCGGGCCGCCAGTTGAGGATCGGCCACTCCCCCGGCAAGAGCCTGTTCGAACGCTTCCCGGGGTGATGCCCCGGCCAGGACGGCAAGACAACTGTCGGCGAGAAAGCGTGCCCCGGCCAACGCCGAGGGGCTGTTATGGGTGAGAGCGGTTTGTGCCTTGACCACCTCGGCAAGGGCTTGCGGATTTTTCCGGTAGGCATAGACCAGTGGGGCAATCCGTGCGGCACCGCCAAGATCGGTGGAGGGCGAGCCGCACTCACTGGCACTCTTGCCGGAATCGAGGTTCAGAAGCGTTGCCTTGCTGGCTCGATCACGGTAGCCCTGATATCCGGTCATAAACTTCTGCCAGTCCTGACCGTAGGCTTCGAGTTCAAAAACCCCGCCATGCCGCTGCAGGTGGTTGAGCAGGTGCAGTGCCTGATCGCCGTAATGGGTGAAACCGCCGCGGCTTTTTCCGGGATGGTAGCTGCCTTCTCCGGGGGCGAGAAGTTCACTAATTCGTCCAAAACTGCCATCGATTTTGCCGGTGTCGTAAATCCAGTGAACCCCAAGGGCGAGAGAGTCGGCGACAAACGATCCAAATACCATGGCTTTGGCAGATTGTTTCATAAGGCCTCCGCAGTGATGGTTCTTTGTTGGGTACTGTAGGACTCCACTTCTAGAAAGTACAGCAGGGATCTCTCCTGTCAAAATTAATCGATGCTTGGCCCTTGATCGGCAGGATGCGGCCATCCTGCCGGGGTCAGTGGTGGTGCACCCCAAGCCAGTTCTCCGGTGGTGGCTTTTCCAAAAGATTCCGGCATCTTTGCTGATAGATGCGGTGGAGTTCTTCCCCGCTGTCAGCAAAGAGGGTTGCAAAGAGTTGTTCGGCGGCGGCGAATTGCCGGTTCTGGTAGGTGGAAATCGCCCGTTCATGAAGGTCGAGAATTTTCTGGAAAGCGGGGGTGACAGGGCAGGTGAGCGGCTCAAAGAGCCTGACCGGCTGGAGGCGCCCCTTAACCGTGACGGTATCGATTGTCCGGTGCGGAATTTCACTGGCGGCGACGGTACTCTCTGCGGCAATGATCTTCACCTGATAGTATCTGGTCAACTGTTCAAGTCGGGCGGCAAGATTGACGGTGTCGCCAAGAACGGTGTAGGCGAAACGGTCGTTGCTTCCGAAGTTCCCGGCACTGGCCTTGCCGGTGTTGATGCCGATCCCGATGGAGATAGGCCTGCCTGCCAGGCGGAGGCGATCACTCTGTGCGCTTACGGTGGTATCTATTGCCAGTGCTGCCCGTATCGCGTTTTCCCGATGCCGTGGGTCGTCAAGCGGTGTTCCCCATACCGCCATAATTGCATCGCCGATGTATTTGTCAACCATGCCGTGGTGGGCGGTGATTATCCCGGTGAGTAAGGAAAAATAGTCGTTGAGCAATGTGCTGAGTTCAGCCGGTGGAGTCTTTTCGGCGAGGCTGGTGAAATTTCTGATATCGCAAAAAAGCACGGTCACCTCCCGGGTTTCCGCGGTGAGATGAAATTTTTCCGGGGTTTTCAGGAGCTGGTTGACCACCGATGGGGCGACATAGCGGGAAAAGGTCCGGCGGATAAAGCTTTTTCGTTTTGCCTCGACGAGGTAGTTGGTCAAGGTAACTGTGGTCAGCAGGGTGAGCAGGCTGGCGATGAGAAAAGTGGGGCCAACCAGTCTGCCACTGAGAAAGAAAAGGCTATAGTCAGCAACGATGATCGCCAAGGGAACGGCAAGTGCCAGGGCAAAGCCGGAAATCGGGCCCAGGAAGACCAGGGCAAGAAGCATCAGCAGGCCACCGCCGATCAGCAGGGTGTAGGTCAAGCCGATTTCCGCCTTGCTCGCCCAGACCAGGGCATCGTTGTTGAGGAGGTTATCGATGATCGTTGCATGCACTTCTACCCCGGGCAAGCCGACAGACAGGGGGGTGGGTACCGCATTCATCATGCCGCTGGCGCTTGAACCGACCAGGACATACTTGCCACGAAGCACCTCACTCTCGGCACCTTTGAGGATATCGCTGGCGCTCAAATAGAGAAAGGTCGGGTAGGGACCACGAAAATTGATGGTCAGCTGGCCGTGTTGATCAGTGGGGTAGAAGCTGTCACCCAGCCAAACGCCCTGGACGATTGTCGATCCAGTCCGTGGGGTAGGGATCGACTCCAGCCGAGCCTCGTGGAGGCCTTTGCCCACCCGGAATACCTCAAAGGCAAGGGATGGATAGACTCTGTCGTCCATCCGCAGAAACAGCGGGGCTTTGCTGACCATGCCACTCGCATCGGGGAAGAGATTGAAAAAACCCTCGGATGTGCTGGTGCTTACCTCGGCAATATTGGTGATCGCCCGGTAGACGACAAACAGTGGCAGTGCCGATATCTCCTCCTGCCTGTTGAGCAGCCGGAGCGTTGGCAGGGGAGTGGTCGGGTTTTTCGCGCCATCGTTCTGGGTGATAACCCCAAAACTCAATACCCCGGGGCCTCCGGCAATAGCCTGACCGAGGAGCCGGTCATGGTCGAAACCCTCGGCTGTCTGGCGAGCCCCGCGGATTCCGGAAAAATCGGGGCACTCCCGAAAAAGTTCATGATAGCGGTCGAAAAACCGGGCCGGCGAGGTTCGGTCAGTCTCGGCAAAGAGGATATCGAAACCGACCACCCGGGGAGATGCCGCATAAATCCGGCGGGTGAGTTCGGCAAGAAGATCACGCGGCCAGGGCCATTGCCCGTGTTCTTTGAGACTTTTTTCGTCAATATCGACAATCACCACCGCCCCGCTGGTCTCCTGGCTGCCGCGCAGGCGAAACATGCTGTCGACGATTCGTGTATCAATCGCCGCGAGCAATTTCGGCTTGTCTTGACCAATGAAGTACCAGAGAGAGCAGCATGCGG
Source organism: Desulforhopalus sp. (assembly GCA_036350955.1). Lineage (GTDB taxonomy): Bacteria > Desulfobacterota > Desulfobulbia > Desulfobulbales > Desulfocapsaceae > Desulforhopalus_A. The sequence continues at coordinate 5,303 of JAZBOD010000167.1, forward strand.
CGAGGCAGATGAGGCCGGCCTTCAAGGAGGAGGAACGAAAGAGAGTGGTGGTGAACGGCAACATCCTACCGGTCAGGGTAGAGGACACCCTCACGTAAATTCATGCAGTGGTCCATTTTTTCGGCGAGGGCAAGGTTGTGGGTAACCATCACCGCACAGAGTCGGCGATCGCGACACAGTCCCTGGAGAAGATCAAAAACCAGGTCGCCGGCACGGCTGTCGAGATTGCCGGTGGGTTCATCGGCGAGGAGGATGGCGGGGTCCATGATCAGTGCTCTCGCCAGGGCGGCACGCTGCTGCTCGCCACCGGAGAGTTCACCGACCCGGTGATTCAGGCGATGGCCGAGTTCGACCCTTTCCAGAAGTTCCTTCGCCGGAACTTGGGCCTGCTGCCGGCTTTTTCCGGCGATCAGCAGCGGGATCATCACATTTTCGATGGCACTGAAATCGGGAAGGAGGTGGTGAAACTGGAAGATGAAGCCAACTTCCTGGTTACGGAATCTGGCAAGTTCCTGGGGGGATTTGCCGAGCATCGCCTCCTCCCGAAAGAAGAGTTCCCCACTGGTTGGCCGATCCAGGGTGCCGAGGAGTTGCAGCAGGGTGGTTTTCCCCGAGCCTGAAGCGCCGATGATCGCCGTCATCTCCCCCGCCTCGACCGCGAGATTTACCCCATGGAGGACCTGCAACGGGGAGTCGCCGCTCCGGTAAACCCGAGTGAGCTGTTCCGCCCGCAGCAGTGCCATCAGGAGAGCACCTCAGCCGGTTGGACTGTCGAGGCTTTCCAGGATGGGTAAAGGGTGGCGAGAAGGGTGATCAGAATGGTGCTGCCGGCGACGATCAGGACGTCCAAGGGAAGAACCTTGATCGGCAGGGTGGTCATGGGATAGACGTTTGAGGGCAACTCGATAAACTGATAGCGGGAGAGCAGTTCACAGGCGCCCAAACCGCCGGCCACACCCAGGCAGGTTCCCGCCAAGGCGATGACCAGGCCCTGGAAAAAGAAGATTTTCATTATTGCCGTTGAGGTTGTGCCCATCGCTTTAAGGATGGCGATGTCCTTGCTTTTTTCCATGACAACCATCACCAGGGCGCTGATGATGTTCAGTGCCGCAACGAGAATGATCAGGGTCATGGCGATAAACATACCGATCTTTTCCAGTTTGAAGGCGGCAAACAGGTTGCGGTTCATCATCATCCAGTCTCTGACCGAGTAGGTTGGGCCGAGTTGGTCGGTGATCCGGGCGGCGACCTGGTCGGCCCGGGTCAGTTCTTTGGCCGGAACGGTCACTTCAAGACCATGGGCGACATCGTCCAGCCCAAGAAAACGCTGGACGTTGCCGAGAGACATGTAGGCCAGGTTGGCATCGTACTCAAACATTCCGGTTTCAAAAATGCCTGAGACCCGGGCGGTTTTGACTTTGGGAATAATGCCCATCGGGGTCAGTGGTCCGGAGGGAGAGATCAGTCGCAACCGGTCGTCAACCCCGACCTGCAGCTCAGCGGCAAGGTTTTTGCCAAGGATGATATTGGGCACCTGTCCCTGCTGGTCAACATCGTCGATTGATCCAACCAGCATCTGCCGAGCGAGGCCGATGACATTTGCCGCGGTGGCTGGATCCATCCCCCGAAGAACCACACCGCTTCCCCCCGAGGCACTGCTCAGCAGGGTCTGGGCGTAGAGGTAGGGGGTTGCCCCGGTGACCCCCTTTACCGTAAGGAGCTGCTCGCGGACCTGGCGGTAGTCGGTGATTGTCCCACCGCGCTGCTGCACGACAATATGGGAATTCACCCCGAGGATCTGGTCGCGCAGACCTTCAGTAAAACCGGTATAGACCGAGAGAACCACGATCAGCGCGATCACCCCGACGGTGATCCCGGCAACGGAGATCAGGGAGATCAGAGAGATGAACCCGTGGCGGTGCTTTGCTTTGAGATACCTCAGGGCGACAAACCATTCAAACATAGGAAGTTAACCAGTTCTGGTCAGGGTTGGCTAACGCTCTCCACTTCCTGCCCTGTCTTTACTTCTGGTTTGAGATGGGGAAAGAAGATGACGTCGCGGATAGACGGTGCATCGGTTAACAGCATCACCAGCCGGTCAATGCCGATGCCCTCGCCGGCGGCGGAGGGCATGCCGTACTCCAGGGCACGGATGTAGTCAAAGTCCAGTTCCGGGTGCACTTCGTCGTTATCACCACGGTTGGCGATCTGTTCTTCAAAACGCTGCCGTTGATCCGCCGGGTCGTTGAGTTCACTAAAGCCGTTTGCCAGTTCACGCCCGGTGATAAACAGCTCGAACCGGTCGGTAACCTGAGGATCGATATCGTTTTTCCGCGCCAGCGGTGATACTTCGGTGGGGTAGGCGGTGATGAAGGTTGGATTGATCAACTGTTCTTCAACGAGTTGTTCAAAGAGTTCGGTTTTGGCTTTCCCCGGGCCATCGTTGGTCTCGAGCTTGATTCCCTGCTCTTTGGCCAAAGCAATCAACCGCTTATCGTCTGCAAGGATTTCGGGGTCGATTCCGGCGATTTCCACCAATGCCTGGTCCATGGTCAACCGGCGCCAGGGCGGGGTGAGATCAACCGCTTTGCCCTGATAGGTGATCCGGGTGGTGCCGTTGACCTCTTGACAAACCCCGGCGATCATCTCTTCGGTGAGGTCGATGAGGTCGTGGTAGGTGGCATAGGCCTGATAGAATTCAAGCATGGTGAATTCCGGATTGTGCCGGGTGGAGAGCCCTTCGTTACGGAAGTTGCGGTTGATCTCAAAGACCCGCTCAAAACCGCCGACCAGAAGACGTTTGAGGTAGAGTTCCGGGGCGATGCGTAAAAACAGGTCCATTCCCAGGGCATTATGATGGGTCCGGAACGGTTTTGCCGCCGCCCCGCCGGGGATCGGCTGCATCATCGGGGTCTCGACCTCAAGGAAGTTCCGCTGGTTGAGGTATTCTCGGATCAGACGAATGATCGCTACCCTTTTCCGGAAAATCTCCCGGGTTTGCGGGGTGACGATGAGGTCGACATAGCGTTGCCGGTAGCGGGTCTCGACATCACTCAGGCCATGCCACTTGTCGGGGAGAGGCCGGAGGGATTTGGCGATCATGATGATCTTTGCCGCCTGGATCGACAGTTCCCCCAGTTTGGTTTTAAACAGATGTCCCTCAATGCCGACGATGTCGCCGATATCCCATTTGCGAAAGGTTTCGAAGATCTCGTTGCCGAGGATATCCTGCTTGAGATAGATCTGGATCTGGCCGCTGGCATCGGCCAGGGAGCAGAACGCAGCCTTGCCGAACCGGCGCATTGCCATTATCCGGCCGGCAACCTGATAGCTGGGCAGGCCCGCTTCACTTTCCTGGGCGGCAAGGTGGTCGCCTTTGGGGAGCAGGTCGATGATCCGATCTTTTGGTTTGAAGCTGTTGCTGTAGAGATCGA
>JAZBOD010000168.1:0-15021 GCA_036350955.1 Desulforhopalus sp.
CTGGCTCATTTTCAGCAGGTCGACCTGCGGGTAGCGGAGATTATCAACGCCACCACAGTGAAGAAATCAGCAAAACTCCTTAAATTGACCGTGCGGGTGCCGGAGGAGCGGAGCATTATTGCCGGTATTGCCGAGCACTATCGGCCGGAGGAGCTGATTGGTCGGCAGGTGGTGGTCGTGGCCAATCTGCAGCCGGCGAAAATCATGGGGGAGATTTCCCAGGGCATGGTGTTGCTGGCCAGGGATGAGGGGACGGGTAAGGAGCGCTTAATTCTCACGGCCCCTGTTGAACCGGTTAGCCCCGGCAGTCGACTGACTTGAAGCAAAGGAGGAGAAGAGATGTTCGTCGTCAACAATTTTCTGCTGGCCATTGCCCAGATTCTCGATTTTCTGCTGACCATCTATATGTGGATTATTATTGGTCGTGCGGTAATCTCCTGGGTCAATGCCGATCCCTACAACCCGATTGTCCGTTTTCTCTATGAATGCACTGAACCGGTGTTAAGCCGGGTCCGCCGATTTCTTCCTTTGAACTTTGGGGGAATTGATTTTTCACCGATGCTGTTGATTCTGGGCATCATGTTTCTACAGAGCTTTCTGGTACGGACCCTCAAGCAGCTTGCCGTTGGCATGGGCTAAGCCATTTTTTCCGGGTATTCTCGCAAATCATCAACAGGGGGGAGATTGATGCTGACCGCTCAGGCTATTAAAGACCAGGAGTTTCAGGTTAAATTCAGAGGTTACGATACAATCGAAGTCAAGGCCTACCTGGAACTGCTCGCTGAGGATTTTTTTGAACTGGGCGAACAGAGTCGGGTCCAGGGGGAAGAGATTGAGTCGTTGCTCGCCGCTCAGGAGATGCTCCTTCAGGAAAAGGAAGGACTTGTCGCCGAACTTGAACTCAGCCGGCAGCGTGATGCAGGTCTTCAGGAGGAGATCGATCAGAGCCAGCAGGAGAAGGATCGGGAACTTGCCGAGCTCAAAGAACTTCTTGAAACCGTCCAGGCGACCCTGGCCCTGCTCGAGCAAGAGAACAGCGAATACTTGGAAAAGATCAGCGAGCTCGAGGCCCGGCTGGTTGGCCCCGCCGGTGCTGCGTCCCAGGAACAGCTGGAAATATCCAAAATGCAGGCCCGACTCGAAATGCTGGAGGAACAGAACCGCGAACTCAAAGAACAGGGGGCAGATTTTAAAACCACGATCCTGGCGGCCCAGAAATTCGCCGACAATCTCCGTCAGACTTCGGAAGAGGAGGCCAGACAGATGCTTGAAGAGGCCCGCGCCGAGGTCGAAAAATTCCGCAGGGAGGCAGAGGCTGAGCTTGCCCGGCTGCCGGAGGAGATCAATCGTCTGCGCCGGAAGAGAGTGACCGTCAAAGAAGAACTCAAAGCGGTGCTCACCTCGTATTTAGACTCGTTGGCGGAGGTCGGGGACGAGGATGGTGAGAGAGAGCCGTTTGTTGAGGGTGGTGAAGCGGCAGACCAGGTTGAGGGTGCTGCCGATGTTGCTCTGGGCACACCCTGATCCAGGTCAGTTCTCCTGCCGCGGCGATGCCCTATGCCATGACCCAGAAGGATGGCGCGGTGCTCCTGCGCCTCTATGTCCAGCCGAAGGCGGCCAAGTGCCGATTGATCGGCCTGCACGATGGCAGGTTGAAACTTGCGGTGACCTCCCCACCTCTGGAGGGGAGAGCAAATCTTGAGGTAGTTCGCTCTATTGCCGATTTTTTGGGCCTTTCCGGGCGGGACGTCACTTTACGCAGCGGGAGCCGCTCACGGAAAAAGCAGGTGAGCATTACCGGCTGTGACGAGGTGACTCTCCGGGCCAGGGTTGCGGAGGTTCTCGCTGATGGCTGATAATTGAGAGGAGGAAGCTATGCGGGTAATTGCCAACTGGAAGTGCCATAAAAGTACTGATGACGGCAGGCGGTGGTTAGATGCTTTTGCCGCCGGTTATCAGCCAAGCCCTGGGCTTGAGGTTATTATCGCGCCTAGTTATCTCAGTCTGGAGAGTCTTGCCGCCCACCTGCAGGGCTTGGCCTTGGAGGATGTCAGCCTCGCCGCGCAGGACCTCTCGCCCTTTCCCCGTGGCAGCTATACCGGTGCTGTGGCCGCCGATATGCTCAAACCATTTGTTGACTACGTCATCGTCGGCCACAGTGAGCGTCGCCGCTATTTCCATGAAACTGATCGAGAGGTCGTCAATAAGATCAGTGAGGCAGCTGATTGCGGTCTCCGTCCGATACTCTGCGTTGATGGCGATAATCAGTTGGCCAGGTTGTCACCGCTGGCTGATATCGACCCCGCCGGAATGGTCGTTGCCTATACGCCGGTGGATGCCCTGAACTTTCGGATTCCTGAATCACCGGAGCGGGTTGCCACCGCCGTCGGTGAGCTTCGCCGGAAATATCCTTCCTGGCCGGTGGTTTATGGTGGGTCACTGAGCCCGGATAAGGTGGCGCTCTACCTGCAGTTAGCGGCTCTTGGCGGGATCTTTGTCGGTTCCGCCGCCCTTGAGGTGGAGAGCTTTTTGACGATCTGCCGGCAAGCGGCAGAACTGGTGTAGCCTCTCTTCGTACCTGAGACATTCCTTTCTTGCTGTTTAAGGATGAATTTCCTTCGGCTACTTATGGCGCCGCGGCAGCAGGTAGGAGATAATAAAGCCTGCGGTATTGACGCCGGCAAGGATCAGGCCAAGAATGCCCAGGGTACCGATGAAGCCGTGCTCTTCGGACATCCGGTCGGCAAGGATGAGAATCGACGAGCCGACAATCAGGGCGGCGATGATCATCGCGATTCCCATGATCCGGCTGGAACTGTCGATACGTTCGGAGAGGTGTTCGATCCGTTTGAGTTCCAGATTGAGGGTGAAGCGACTGTGCCGGGCATGGTCGAGGAAGCGCTGGAGATCACCGGGAAGTTTCTCCATAAGCTCCAGTGAGTTGGTCAGGGTCTTGAACATTCTCCTGCGGATCTCCTGCATGCTGTGCCGCTTCTGGACGATCTCCTCGATCTGCGGCTCAACATGGGCCAGGACGTCGAATGTCGGGTCAAAATGGGCTGCAACCCCCTCGATAGTGGTCAGGGCCTTGGTCAGCAAGAGCAGGTCCGAGGGGCATTGGATGCGGTAGCGCTGCAGCATGCCGAAAAAATCGGAGAGCAGCCCGGTGATATTGAGGTGTTGCAGGTCGGTATTGCGAAACTGCTCGGCAAGATTGCGCAGTTCCATCCGAAAATCGCGGCCATCGGTTACCACCGGGTCAACGGCGGTAAGTTCAATCACCACCCGACAGAGTCGGTCGATATCCCCCTGGACGACTCCGGAAACCAGATTGATCAGTTGATCGGTGGTTTTCCGGTCGAGTTGCCCGGTCATGCCGCAGTCGATGAAACAGAGTTTTTCCCCGGGCAGCAGGAAAATATTTCCCGGGTGGGGGTCGGCGTGGAAAAAACCAAAGCGCAGGCACTGTTTGAAAACTGCATCGGTGCCGTTGGCGACGATGGTGCGCCGCTCCCGTTCACTCAATTCGTCCGGGGAGACTGATGCGAGAAGGCGGCCCTTTATCTCCTCCATGGTCAGGACATTCCGGGTGGTCGCCGACCAGTATACCTTTGGAAAACTGATATTGGCGTCATCCTCGAAGTAGCGCCGCAGCCGTTCGGTGGACTGCCCTTCCAGGACCAGATTGATCTCCTTTTGGATCTCCCGGGAAAACTCCTTGGCCACTGCGGTCGGGCTGTACCCCAGGTCGGAGAAATACTGCTCGAGGATCTGGGCCAGGGTTTCGACCAAAGCCATATCTTCCTCGATCAGCGCCCGTGCTCCTGGCCGTAAAACCTTGATGACCACGGTGGTGCCGTCGATAAGGGTCGCCCGGTGAACCTGAGCCAGGGAGGCGGCGGCAAGCGGGATCTCCTCGATAGTACTGAACAGTAACTCCAGCCGGCCGGGAAACTCCAGGGCGAGAACCTGGTGGATTGCCGAAAAAGGCACCTGTTGGCAGCGGTCCTGGAGTTTTTTCAACTCCTGAGTCCACTCAAGGGGAATAAGATCTGGCCGGGTTGAGAGGATCTGGCCAAACTTGACAAAGGTTGGCCCCAGTTCTTCAAGAACCATCCGTACCCGGACAGGCCGTGGCAGCCCTTCGCTTCCGCCACCCTGACTGCTTTCCTCCACCTCTTTGACGTTGCCGAGCAGCCGATGCAGGCCGGTGTCGATCACCAGTTGACGAAAGCCGAATTTGGAGAGCACCTTGACGATTTCGGCAAGCCGTTTGGTATTGCTGATGGTGCGTTTGATTGAGGTGATCTTCATCGGGTGGCGAGGGTTTTGAGAATTTCTTCTTCCTCCACCCTTTTTTGCTGCAGGGCGCCGAACCAGTGCTGCAGGTCGCCACTGTGCAAGTGGAGATTATTGGCCGCCCAGAGGGTAGCGGTTTCCGGCAGGAAGTCGGTGAAAATTGTTTCGACGTCGCTCCCTCCGGAGATTTCGGCACAGCAGTACATCAGGGAGAGGATGTCGGCTACCTGGATGATCACCGGGTAGTGCCGGTGGGTTGGCGCAAGGTGTGGGTTGTGGTGGTAGCCGGTGGCCATGAGCAGCTGTTCCGGGAGTTGCCACTTCTCGGCAAGCAGACGGCCAACTTCATCGTGGCTGATGCCGAACTGCTGCTGCTCCTCGGCGGGGTTGTAAAAATGATTCGGACCGGCAAATTCGCGAAGCAGTGGGTAGTCGTCCGGGAAGGTGAGCAGCAATGCCAGCTTGCCGATATCGTGAATCAGTCCGGCAATGAAAAACTCACTGGGAGAGAAGCGAAAATGGTCGGCAATGATCTTTGCCGCCAGACCGCAGGTGAAGGCATGTTCCCAGAACAGGTTGACCCGCTGGCGATTTTCTCTGGCCATCTTCGGGAATGCGGTGAACAGGGCCTTGCCGAGAACAATATTCCTGATCTCTTCCTGACCAAGCACGACGATAGCCCGCTCGATGCTGCTGACTTGCCGGGGCATCCCGAAAAAAGTGGAGTTGGCAATCTTCAGTATAGTTGTGCACATGCTCTGGTCGGGAAGAATGGCCTGCATCAGATCGTTGGCGCTGCTCTCCGGGTTGGCGGTAATTGTCATTACCCGGGAAACCGTGGCCGGCAGAGCCGGGAAGGTTTCTATCTGGGTCCGGATGATGGGCAGGGCAGGGGAGATCATGGCGAGAGCTCGGGGAAAGAGGCGAGGAGGTCGCAGCGGATCCGGTCGATCAACTGAGTGGGGACCTCGAGAAGTGTATTCTTTTCAATGACGGAGATCATATGCCAGACCAGCATCGGGTCAAACTGCTTTCCGGCCTGCTTGGTCAACTCTTGGAGAATTTCGCTCGGCGGCAGGGGCTGACGGTGGGGACGTTTGCCGGTCATCGCTGCTAACGACTTAACTATATTGAATATCCTTGCTCCAAGAGGAATCTCCTCGGCCTCGAGTCCGCGCGGGTAGCCGCGGCCATCGTAGTGTTCGGTATGGTTTTCGATGACCTGTTTTTCTTCTTGAAAATAGTGAAATATATCAGTTAGTTCACTGATTTTATAGGGGAGACCCTCAACGATATGCCGTTCCCGTTCGGTTAACGCCCCGGGTTTGGCAATGAGGTCATTATGGAGGAGGAAGCGCAGGCTGCTATAGAGGGCAATCGAGTTGTGAAAGGTCTGCAGGTGGTGTTCCGGCAGGCCAAGATGCTCCCCGAGGAGATTGGCGTAGGAGGAGATGCTGTCGACGTGAGCCTGGTACTCGGGTCCGGCAACACTCCTCGCGAGGAGTTCGAGGGACGATATGGTCGAAGATCTTGTTTTTTCAAAGATTCTGTTAAGATTGTCCTTAAGGAAGTGTTTCCCATCTCCGGGGGGATTTCCTTCAGTGGCAAGGGGCAGGTAACTGCTGATTCTGTTTCGGCCTTCAGCTTTGGCGGCAAAAAGCGCGGTTTCGGCCATGGCCAGGAGTTGTTCATGGTCGCTGGGATGATGGGTGCGCAGGGTGGCGAGCCCCATGGAGACGGTAATCCGTTTTGAGCGTAGACCATCACTGAACGGTTTGCCGGTGCAGGCCCTGTTGAGTTGTTCCGCAACAGACTGAGCGCTCTGGTGGTCGGTATCCGGGAGCAGAACAATAAAGTCTTCACTGGAAAACCGGTAGCAGGTGACGGTGGCGGCGACAGACTGGGTAAGGCGGGCGGCCATTTCGTTGAGGATGAGGTCACCGAAGCTCAGCCCCATCGCCTTATTGATACTGTTGAAATAGTCGATATTTACCAGGAGAAGAGCCAGATCCTCCTGCCGGTTGAGGGCACGGGCAAATGCCACCGGGAGCTTTTGGGTAAGCTGGTGACGGTTGAGCAGTCCGGTCAGGCTATCCCTACTGTACAGGGCGTTGAGCTGAAGGCTGATCGTGTCGGTGTAGGTTTGGTTTTCAGCACTGATCTGCTGGATTCGGCTGAGCAGGTGCAGGCGATGGCGAAAAAGAGCGGTGGTGGTGGGCATGGTCAGGTAGTCGATCAGCCGGTGAGGTTCGCCCGGCATCGAAAGCTGGGGAGGGGAGGTTGAGGTCCCGAGCAGGAGTACCGGGATATGTTGCACAAGTTCTGACCCACCTGGCAACAGGCTGAGATGTTCCGTCAGGTTTTCGGTCACCACCAGACGGGCTGCACCCACACCTTCAGCGGCCGGCGGTTCGTCGAAGAGCAACCAGAGGACCTGAGGAAACAGGGCTCCGGCCAGCTCCTGTCTGACCGTGCGGCGGCGAAGGTCAGAGAGGGAGATCGAGTCGTTCACCATCATCGGGCGCATGTTTTGCTGCCATACCTTGTCTGGCGCTTCCGGTGGTTCTCGAAATGGAATTGTTGTCGCTCGCACTGAACTATACAACCTTTTAAGGTCAAATAGCAAATCGGCTGGCTGCCGTCACTCTGGGCCCTCTGACTTTTGCGGGTCCCCGGTTTCAGCAGGGCAGGGTTCGACGAAAGTCATCACTGTGGCTGGCATAGGCGGCATTCAACAGTTGGTCAAAACGGGATTTGAACGCTTCCAGGGGGGGCGGTGCAGGCAGAGATGGCATCACCTCAGTTACTGCTGGAGGTGGGTGAATGCGGAGATCCTGGCCGAGATCCATACCCCTGGGAAAGGGGATATCCCCCTGAAGAACGCCAGCCTGCCAGTTACCGGTACGGTCAAACTCCCTGAAGAAACCGAGAATTCCGGAGAGGTCGTTTCGCCGTTCAAACTCGCTGATCTCCCGGCAGATCTCCTCGCGCATTTCGTGTAGATCGGCGAAATTCGTCCGGTACTCCTCAATGGTCATGATCAAAGCCCGGTACGTTTTGTGGACCAGATCGCGATATCTCCTGACCTTGGTCAACCCCCGGCCATGGAAATTTTTCAGCAAAACCTGGGCAGATTCGGCTTGAATCTCCTGGCACTTTCGAGAAAACTCTTCGGGCAGGCCGATCAGGGAGAGCAGATCACGAAAAAACACCTCTTCAGCGAACATCAGCCGCAGTCGTTGCAAATCCTTGCCAATCCTGGCAGAGTATTCTGCGCGCGATTCGGTCAGCAGTCGCAGATAAAGACTTGACACCTCCTCGATCCGCCGCCGGGTGCCAAAATATCTCTCAGCAATCTCCTTTTTTACCTCAAAGGCTATGGCATCGGCGATATTTTCCATTTTCGGGGGCTCCAGAGCAAGAGAGGGGAAAATCCGGGCCGTGATCGGTAGCCGTACCGGTAAGCTGTACTATAGTACCTGAAGAATACATTTCTTGCTTTTTAAGAATGATTTTCGTGAAGGTACGTATTCTCTCTACAGTGGGAGGGGATTGTCAGCCTTGGGTTGCGTGGGGCGTATGCGCACCCTGCACCAAAAAACATCCATTCTGCCGACCTCCTTGGCAAGATGAGGCTGGGGGCAAGAGGAAATGGTTTTCATGCTTGGTAGTGACGTAGAGTTTAAAAAATCAATCGGTATAGTACCTTCTCCCTGCTCAGGGGTGTTGCTGAGGAAAGAGGATGGCTGAGATCGAATCACGGGAGGAAGTAACCGCAAAGGTTAAGGAACAATCCGATATCGTTCAGATTATCGGAGAATACGTTGACCTCAAGCGCAGTGGCACAAGATATCTCGGCCTCTGTCCTTTTCACGGTGAAAAGACGCCGTCATTTTCCGTTCATCCCGGCCAGCAGTTCTTTCACTGTTTTGGTTGTGGAGAATCGGGGGATGTCTTCAGCTTCTTGATGAAATACCATAACCTCTCCTTCCCAGAGGCCTTGAAGCAGCTTGCCGAGAGATACCATATCGATCTCCCGCAGAGAACGCGAAGTCGGGACGAGGAGGAGCGGGCGGCAAAGCGTGCGCAACTCTACGCGGTCAATGCCAAGGCGGCTGACCTTTACCGCACCTATCTGCTTGAAGCCCGAGGAGCTGAGGCGGCCAGGGCCTATCTGCGGCAGAGAGGGGTGGACGAACCGCTTCAGGCCCGATTTGGCATAGGCTACGCGCCGGCGACCGAGGTCGAGGGGTGGAATTTTCTCGGCAGCCGGCTGACGGCCGCTGAATTACCCGCGGCGGCAAAGCTTGGACTGCTGATCGAAAAGGAACGGGGTGGGAGTTATGACCGCTTCCGTGACCGGATCGTCTTCCCCATCGCCGACACCGGGGGGCGAATCTGCGGGTTCGGCGGCCGGATTGTCGGTCCTGGGCAGCCGAAATACCTCAATTCTCCAGAAAGTGAGGTGTTTAATAAAAGCCGGTTACTGCTTGGCCTCTATCAAGTCAAAGAGGAAATCCGTCGGCAGAATCAGGTTGTCCTGGTTGAGGGCAACTTTGATCTCGTCTCTTTGGTGGGTCACGGTCTGGCCCATGTCGTCGCACCGCTTGGTACAGCTCTGACCAGAGAGCAGCTCAACCTGGTTAAACGATTTACTGACAAGGTGATCCTGCTCTTTGATAGTGATAATGCGGGAAAAAGGGCGGCGGTGAGGGCAACGGCCCTCTTTTTTGCTGAGCAACTGAGTGCTCGGGTTGCCCTGCTGCCTTCGGGACACGATCCCGACTCTTTTGTCCGCGAAGAGGGGCTCGCCGCTCTTAATCGTCTGTTGGAAGCTGCGCAGACCCTGCCGGAATTCGTGTTTGATCACTGGGCGGCAGAGTATGGCCTCGGGCTTGACGGTAAATCGAAAATCGTCGAGGAGCTGCGTCCGTTGATTCTGGCTGCGGCCTCACCGCTGCAGCGTTCGCTCTGTCTTGCCCATTTCGCCGAAAAACTTGGCATTGATGTTCGGCAGCTCGAGAGCCATTTCCGGACGGGCTCTGCTCCTCCTCCGGGCCTCTCCACACCACGGCCGAAAAAAACAGTTGAAGTGGCCCAGGTTCCCCTCACTTTGGCCCAGAAGCAGATGGTCGAGTTCATGCTCCTTCATCCCGGTGATTTTCTCCGCTTGCAGGAAAGCGGACTTCGTGAGTGCCTCTCCGGTACAGTCGGAGAAATTCTTTTCCTCCAGATGGTGGACTTGCTCAGTCGCAACCCGGGGGCGGAGCCGGAAGAACTGCTTGGTGCGCTTCCCCAGGGAGTGGAGCGTGACCTGGTCGCCAATCTGCTGGCCAACGCTTCGTTGCGGTCTCCGGCGGTCGACGGGGAGGAGAAGGAGAACGGCTTGGGCGATCTGCTCAAATACCTTGAGGATTTTCAGCTGAAAAAGGCCTCTGAAGCTTTGACCGAACGGATGCTTGTTGCCCAGCAGGAGGGAAATCTGGCCCTTCTCGACCAGTTGATGGCCGAGAAACTGCGCCTGGTACAGAGGCTTCATGGCGAGCCCTTTTCGGTGGTTAAGCCTTGAGTATTCTGAGACAACCAAGGATTTGCCATGTTCCACACTTTTTTCTTGACATTTGTATTTTTTTCGATTGACTGATGACTGTCTGTCGAGTTTTTTTAAGAGTTTCTTGAGCTTTGCCGATAACACCATGGGGCGTTACGGCTATCTTCAAGTTTGGCGAGTTGTTCAGGTTGGCCCGGTGACCGATCCGGGCCTGTTTGCCTGCGTTGCGCGTAAAGGTGCTGGAGGGAGAGGTGTATGCCATTGACGGGAGATGAAGACGAGCTGGTCGGCGAATATGACGAGGTATCGTTTTCTGATGAACTAAGTAACGATCCAGCTCTGGCCTATGAATTGGCGGATGAATTTCCGGCGATAAAAATTGAGCGGCCGGCAGCTCCGGTGGATTTTTCCGACGACCTTGAAGAGCAAAAGGGAAGACGAACGGGGGATCGCCGCAGCAGTGTGCTGAGTGATCGGAGAAAACGCGACCGAAGACGAGTCACCCGCTACTCCGAGGAGGGGGAGAGTTCGCCGAAGAGCACATCTTCCACCGACCCGATGAATATCTATCTTCGCGAGATGGGGACCTTGACTCTGCTCAGCCACGAAGAAGAACTGCGGTTGGCGAAAATGATGGAGGATGGGAAAAGAAAGGTGCAAAACGCCGTTCTGAAAACCCCACTGGCCATCACCCCTCTGGTTGAAATTGTCAGAGGCTTGCCGGCAAATAGCGAAAAAATCACCCAGATTATTACCGGTATTACCGAGAACAACCCGACTATTCTGCGGCAAGAGAGCGAGGACTTTCTTGCCCTGGTCGATCAGGCCAAAGCGCTTGATCTGCAGCGTGCCGAACTCCTCGCGCGATACCGGAACCTCGCTCAGGAGGATGCGGCTGAGACTGAACTGCTCGCAGAAATCAGCGCCCTTGGAGAGCGGATCGCGGCATTGTTTGCCGAAAAAATGATCTGTGCCGAGTGCATCAAAGCCATCGCCACCGGTCTGGAAGACCTCTCGAGGAGATTTCGCAAGGTTTTTGTTGAAGTCATCTCCGCTCAAAAAACTGAGGCACCGGCCGGGGCCCCGACTATGGCGGCGAAGGAGATTGAACGGCTGGTCAATCGCCGGATGCTTGAAGAGTCCGGGGTTGATGAGCCGCAGCTGCAGGAGATTCTTCGTGAGGTGGATACCGGCTGGGAGATGTATAAACAGGCGAAGGAGGGGCTGGTGCGGGCCAACCTTCGCCTGGTGATTTCGGTTTCGAAAAAATTTGTCAATCGCGGTCTGCAGTTTTCCGATCTGATCCAGGAAGGCAATATCGGCCTGATGAAGGCCGTGGAGAAGTTTGACTACCACCGGGGCTACAAATTCAGTACCTATGCCACCTGGTGGATCCGCCAGGCGATTACCCGGGGTATCGCCGATCAGGGACGGACGATCCGTCTGCCGGTGCACATGATTGAGACCATCAACCGTTTGCTGCGGGTCTCCAAGGATTTTCTGCTCGAAGAGCATCGTGAACCGACTCCGGAAGAGATGGCGGTACAACTTGGCACAGAAGTGAGTAAGGTCAAGTCGGCGTTGAAGATCGCCAAGGATGCCATCTCCCTGGATACCCCGGTCGGTGACGACGGCGAGACCTTTCTTGCTGATTTTATTGAAGACAAGGAGAGACTTGGCCCGGATCAGGTTTCCATGGTGGCAAGCCTGCGCGACTGTCTCAGTCAGGTGATGTCCTCGCTGAGTCCGCGTGAGGCCAAGGTTTTGCAGATGCGTTATGGTATCGATGTTGAATGCGACCATACCCTTGAAGAGGTCGGAAAATGTTTCGCGGTGACCCGGGAACGTATTCGGCAGATTGAGGCCCAGGCCATCAGCAAGCTCAAACACCCCTCCCGTGTTGAAGAGTTGCGAGTGTTTATGACCGACTAACCGGGCCTGTCGGTCCCCGGCCAGCGGCTGCCTCGGGCAACTTGTCTCTTTCCGCCCTCTGCGGTGTCGGCCAAATCCCTGTCGGAAGAAGTGATGACCTCAGTTCTCGATTGGCTCGCGCTCAGTCTGGTTCCCGGCCTGGGCCCAACTGGCTGCAGGCGCCTCCTCGACCATTTCGACAGCCCGGCGGCAATCCTTTGCGCCCCTCTTCAGGAATTGCTTCGGGTGCCGGGGGTGAAGGCCAGGCAGTTGGCCCCCCTCGCGGACCGTGATGGCTTGCGCCGGCGCGCTGAGGAGGAGCTTGGTGCTCTGAGGCGGGTTGGCGGATCGGTCCTGACCCTTGCCGATGACGCCTATCCTCTGCCGTTGCGACAATTGTCTGACCCGCCGCTGGTCCTCTATCTCCTTGGCAACCGAGAGTTGCCTGCGGCTACCGGGGTGGCGGTGGTCGGGTCACGGGCAGCAACCACTTACGGGCGCAGGGTGGCGTTTTCCCTGGCCAGGGAGCTTGCCACCCAGGGGGTGACGGTTACCTCTGGGCTGGCGCTGGGGATTGATAGCGAGGCCCACGCCGGGGCTGTTGCCGGCGGTGGGACGACCGTTGCAGTCCTTGGCTGCGGCCTTGATGTGGTTTACCCCTCGGCAAATCGTCACCTCTACCGGAAAATTGCCGAAGCCGGTACATTGCTCAGCGAATACCCCCTTGGCACCAAACCCGAAGGCTTTCGTTTTCCAGCCCGAAACCGGATTATTGCTGGTCTTTCCAGCGGTGTAGTGGTGGTTGAGGCGACCCGGAAATCCGGCTCGCTGATCACCGCGCAGATTGCTCTGGATTACGGCCGTGAGGTCTTCGCTGTGCCCGGTCAGGTTGACTCCTGTAAAAGTGAGGGGACGCACTGGCTTTTGCAGCAGGGGGCGCGACTGGTCCAGAGAGTAGACGATATTTTGCCTGAAATAGGCAGAGGCCCATCGGGCGGCCTGAGCGGCAGTGCCGGTCACGGTCGTCCCGTGCCGCCCAGCGGACTTGATCCGGCGGCGCTTACTCTGCTTGAGGCACTGGAGACCTATCCACAGGACCGTGACGAACTGATCGAAAAAACGGCTTTTCCCCCGGCACGGGTCAGCGAGTTGTTGCTTTTTCTGGAAATTGAGGGCCTGGTCGAGATACTGCCAGGCAACCAGGTGCGAAAAACCCGAAGATGACGGGTTAGCCGTCGAGGAGAACCATGCAGAGAACTGTTCAGATAGCCCCATCTATCCTTTCCGCCGATTTCGGCCGTCTCGCTGCCGAAATCGCCGCGGTTGACCAGGCAGGAGCCGACCTTATCCATATCGATGTGATGGACGGCCATTTCGTTCCCAATATTTCCATTGGCCCGCTGGTTGTTGAGGCTGCCCGTAAAGCAACCGAAAAAACCCTTGATGTCCACCTGATGATCAGTGACGCCGACCGTTACCTCGAAGATTTTGCTGCCGCCGGGGCAGACTGGATCACCGTGCACGTCGAAGCATGCCCCCACCTGCACCGCTCGGTAGCGCGGATTCGTCAGTTGGGCAAAAAGGCAGGAGTGGTTCTCAATCCGGCCACGCCGCTGACCACCCTTGACTGCATTCTTGAAGACCTTGATCTGGTGATGCTGATGTCGGTAAATCCCGGTTTTGGCGGGCAGTCGTTTATTCCCGCCACCCTTGGCAAGATCCGCTCCCTGCGGCAGCGCATTGATGCCGCTGGTCTGGCAGCCGCAATTGAGGTCGATGGCGGGATAAGTCAGTCGACGATCGCCTCTGTGGCCGAGGCGGGAGCCAACATTTTCGTGGCCGGCTCGGCAGTATATGGCAGTGATGATTACCCGGCAACAATCACTGCTCTCCGGGCTCTCGCCGAGTCCGGGGCGGCTCGATACCGGTGAAAGCCGGAAGGAGGCAGGGATGGAGTTGACAACGCAGAGCCTTTGGCAGAGTAAGGCCCATCACAAATTACTCCAGTTATCGACTCGCCCCTATGACCTGACCAGTCCCGGGGCCCTGCTCAGGGAGCAGCGGGTTGCCCGGTATGTCTGTTCTTCAGCTCTGCTCCGTCTCTATTATGCCACTCAGCGGCTCGATGAGCCGGTCCTTGACGGGTTACAGGAACTTGCCGACGAACTGCGGCTGGTTGAGCAGTTCCGGCAGATGCGGCGGGGGGCAGTACTTAATCAGATCCACGGCTTCCCCAGTGAGAATCGTCAGGTTCTCCATACCGCCTGCCGTGATCTCTTTGCTCTGCCGCCAGCGGCGCCAGAGGCCACTGCTCGGGCGCGGCAGGAACTCGACCGTCTCAAGACTTTTCTTGCCGAACTCGAATCGGGCAGAATCGGCAACGCCCGGGGGGAACCCTTTACCACCATGGTGCAGGTCGGTATCGGTGGATCCGATCTCGGGCCGAGGTCGATCCTTGAGGCCCTCCGCGCCTATGGCCTGCCCGGGCGGGCTGCCCACTTTATCGCCAACGTTGATCCCGATGATGCGGCCAGGGTGCTCGCCACTGTACATCTGCCGACGACCCTGATCAGTATTGTTTCCAAAAGCGGTACGACCCTTGAAACCCTGACCAATGAAGAGCTGGTAAACCGTGCTCTGCGCCGTGCCGGGCTCGAACCCTCCCGCCACTGTATCGCCGTAACCGGTGAAAACAGCCCGATGAGTATTCCGGGCAAGTATCTCGCCTGTTTTCACATGGTTGATTCCGTCGGCGGCCGCTACAGCACTACTTCGATGGTCGGTGCGGTGGTCCTTGGCTTCTTCCTCGGTGCGGTCCAGCTGAATGATTTTCTCAAAGGGGCGGCAACCGTCGATCGTCACGCGGAAGAGACGGATATTCGAAGGAATCTGCCGTTACTGCTGGCCTTGATCGGGATCTGGAACCGCAACTATCTCGGCTTTCCTTCCCTGGCGATTCTCCCCTACAGTCAAGCTTTGCACCGTTTTCCTGCGCATCTTCAACAATGCGACATGGAGAGTAACGGTAAGTCCGTTGATCGGCAGGGACGGCCAGTTGGTGGCCCTACCGGACCGATCGTCTGGGGAGAACCCGGGACGAATGGTCAGCATGCCTTTTACCAACTGCTCCACCAAGGTTGCGATATCGTGCCGGCTGAATTTATCGGTTTTCACCACTGTCAGTCCGGCGAGGACCTCGACGTTCAGGGTTCCACCTCCCAGGAAAAGCTACTGGCCAATCTTTATGCGCAAATGGTTGC
>JAZBOD010000169.1:0-2673 GCA_036350955.1 Desulforhopalus sp.
CTACAGCTTGCGGCAGGTCAAGGCCGTGGCTGCCCTGGTTGGCAGCCACCAGTTCAAGCCAGTCGCCCAGAGCGTCAACCCGATGAAAGTCAGTGGAGTCCGGCAGGAGATCAGCTGCCTGGTGGTGGTCGAAAAGTCCACTTTGCAACTGATCTTCGAGCAGCGCTCTGGCATTTGCCGTAATGTGCTCGGTGATCGGTGCTGCAGCTGGCCCCGCATCGGCGGCATTAAATTTATATCCGCCGTATTCAAAAGGGTTATGGGACGGGGTGAGGTTTATTGAAAATGCCGCGTGCCTTTGCAGAACTGCTGCGGAGAGCACACCAGTGGTTGACTCACCGGCAAAATAGATCACAAAACCGGCTTCGCTGAGGACCGATGCAACCTTGGTCGCCAGCACCGATCCGGCAAAGCGGTTATCATACCCGAGAACGCAGCCCCGCCTTTTCGCCTCATCTGTTGAGGCAACGCCCAGAAGAGGGGCCAAAGAATCATCCCGGTCGAGGGTTTGGTACATCCGGACGATGGCCAGGGTAACGATGACCACCGAACGGGCGTTGATATCCTTGCCAAGCCGCCCGCGCCAGCCTGAGGTGCCAAAAGAGATCGGCTGAGCAGGCCTTTCCCGGCTCTCTTCAATCTCCTGAAGGAGCAGGGCATAAGCCTGATCGATGCCCTTTTGCCAGTCAGGCAGATTTCTGTCGAGTTGGAGCAGTTCTTTGATCAGTCCGAGGTAATCATTGCTGGAGTGATCGCCGCCGCTGACGTATCTTTTGAAAAGACTTTCCGCCTGAGTATTCATTGCCCTCCTTCCCATGGTCGAGGTGTGCCCGGTACCGCCGATTATTCCAGCGCAGTCGCTTTATCGACAAGCATGACCGGAATATCGTCGCGAATTTCGTACCGTAACCGACAGGCATGGCAGATCAGTGCTTCATCTTCTCCTTCTTTACTTTCAAGCTTGACCGGTCCCTTGCATTTCGGACAGGCGAGAATTTCCAACAAATCTCGGTTAATCATTTGTGTTTCCCGTTGGTTGTCAGCCCAGTCAATAGACCGATATTATCCCGTCACCGACTGACGGCCCGCTGATTTATACCATTGTGCAAAAACCTTGAATCTGATATTTACCGGAAACCGATGACGAATGCACAATCTATCTTCAACTTCCAGGCGGCTGTTCCGCACCACTACATACAGGGTAAGAAATGGAACATTTTATCGGCTTTGTCGGCGGCGGCCAGATGGCTGAGGCGTTGATCCGGGGAATTATCGCTTCCGGTCTCTATCGCAGCGAGGACATTCTCGTCGCGGAACCAAACGACTACCGGCGGGAACTTCTTGAAAAAACCTACGGGTTGCAAAGCTATCCGGATAACCGGCTGCTTTTTGCAAAATGCCGGATCATCATCCTTGCCGTCAAGCCGCAGACCATGAAATCCCTGCTCGAAGAGTGTCGCGGCCGGATTACCAGCGACCACATCCTCATCTCGGTTGCCGCCGGATTGCCGATCTCCTTTTACACGAAGACCATCGGCCAGAAAAACCTCAAAATCATCCGGGCGATGCCCAATACCCCGGCTCTGGTTCTTGAAGGGGCCTCGGCACTCAGTAAAAACGGCAATGTCAGTGATCAGGAGTTACAGGAAGCTGAAGCAATTTTTCTTGCAGTCGGCGAAGTGGTCCTCCTTGATGAGGTTCACCTTGATGCGGTCACCGGTCTGAGTGGATCGGGCCCTGCCTATGTCTTCTCTTTTGTTGAAGCTTTGATCGATGCCGGGGTAAAAAACGGTTTGACCCGGGCGGTTTCCGAGAAGCTGGCTCTGCAGACCGTCTCCGGATCAGTGAAGTTGCTCAAGGAGAGCGGCGAGCATCCGGCGGCATTGCGCGGTAAGGTAACCTCGCCGGGCGGTACGGCGATCACCGCCTTACATGTGCTGGAAAAGGTCGGATTCCATGGGATCATCATGGATATCGTTGAATCGGCCGTAATCCGTTCCCGCCAGTTAGGGCAAATCGAATGACCAGCAGCTCTGCACGACCTTTTCGCCACGAGATGCGCATTGCTCTGCGCCGGGCGGCGTTGATCACCAAAAAGGGAGACAGCTACGCCGCCAGCTATGCTGATTTACTGGCAAACTGGCTCAAATTGCGGGGGGTGGCGGTGGGGCTGAACGCGATCAGCCCCAGCGAAGATCTGGTGGTCGTGCTTGGCGGCGATGGCACTCTTCTGCACATCGCCGAGGACGCCGCGCGGCACAAAATACCGGTACTGGGCATCAATCTCGGCAATCTCGGTTTTCTCACCGAGTTTACCGAAAAAGAAAGCTTCCCGGCCCTGGAGAATATTCTTGCCGGGCCGATCACTGTGGAAAACCGCCTGATGCTTAAGGCGCGGATCACCCGAGGTGGTCAGCCGGTGCCCTATCGTTATGCGCTAAACGATGTGGTCATCGCCAAAAATGTCCTTGACCGGTTGCTCAATCTGTCGACTTCAGCGGATAACGAGTATATCACCACCTACCGCGCCGATGGCCTGATCTTCTCCAGCCCGACCGGCTCCACCGCCTACAACCTCTCCGCTGGCGGCCCTCTGGTCTACCCCGGTCTGGAGACCATTACCGTCACCCCGATCTGCCCCTTCATGCTCAGTAGCCGGCCAATTATTCTCCC
>JAZBOD010000170.1:0-2728 GCA_036350955.1 Desulforhopalus sp.
AGGGTGAAGAGAAAGAGCAGCAGCAGGAGGAACACCGTGCCGCCTGCCAGAGAATCGAGCCGCTGCAGGGTGCCCACCCAGAGAAGCACCAGGAGCAGCCAGCAGCTGCTGCCGGGCCAGTCAAAGGACGTGGGCTTGCCGACTCGATGCGGATCAACATCCTCGTGGAACAGCCGACCAAGGAAAAAGGCTACGAGGCAGAGGGGTACCGGGACCAGAAAAATTGCCCGCCAGGAAAAGCCGGCGAGGAGCAGCCCGCCAACCAGCGGTCCGGTAAGCAGCCCTCCGGCGGTGGCCATCCCGACCATGCCGATGCTCCGCCCCAATCTGCCCAAAGGAAAGGCCTGGCGGATAATCGCCGGGCCGGTGGCCATCATCATCGCCGCTCCCAGCCCCTGGATGCTGCGGCTGACAAGGAGCAGGGCAAGGCCCGGGGCGAGGGCGCAGCAGGCCGCGCCAACGGCAAAAACCAGCAGACCGACGCGGTAGGTCACCCAGCGGCCGAAGCGGTCGGCCAGACGGCCCCAGAAGACCAGGGTGGCGGTAATGGTCAGCAGGTAGACGGTCACCACCAGGCCGGCAGCATCGAGACCGGCAGCCATCGCCGTCATGATGGTCGGCAGGGCGACGTTGACCATGCCGCTGTCCATGGTGGAGAGGAGCACCCCGGTCATCACCAGGGCCAGCGCCGCAGGGCGGCGAGGGACAGAACTCGGACTGGGTGGGGCCAAGGCGACTCCCTGCCGGCAGAGTGAGAAAAAAAAGGCCCGGTGGAGATCTCTCTCCACCGGGCCTTGAGGGACTGCTAGGCAACAACGCTTAGTTTATCGCTGTTTGCTTAGAAGCTCAGGGATACGCGTACACCGCCCTCGAAGGCATCTTCGCCGCCGTTGGCCGCATCACCGGCCACCAGGTAGGCAAGAATGGCCTCAAGCTTGAGGCTGTCCATCAAAGCGTAGCTCAGTTTGCCGTCAAATTCGAGGCCCAGTTCGGCTTCGCCATTGGCATCTTCCTCGTCGAGGAAGGCATACCAGACGTCGAAATCCAGGCTGACCTTGTCGGCCGGCTTGACAGTAACCCCGGCGCCGAAGGCGGCGACGTTGCTGATCTGGTTGGCGGGGGTGCCGTCGGGCACGGCATTATCAAACACGCCATAACCCATGATCTCTGCCCAGTAGTAGGAGGCACCGGGCGGATTGATGAAGGCATCATCGCCGGAAGCGTAGAAGGCCTGACCGCGAACCATACCGGCTTTCACCCCACCGGCAACCAGGAAGGCATCGCCATCGACATCAGCTGGAGCATCTCCAATCCTGTCGATCTCATAGGTGTTGTAGATAAAGGTACCCCAGACAGAGGCGGCATCCATCTTCATGTCGACATCGGCACCGACATAGTAATTATCCCAGCTCTCACTGCCACTAGTCATATCGGCGATGAAATAGGGGTTGACCATGAGCGCGTCGCTGACCTTGATCCCGCCAATTACACCAAACATATCCCGATTGTTGGTTTTTGGGGTAAAGTCCTCAGCGTCGACCCGAATCCATACCGGGGTGACCGAGACGTTGCCGAAATTGCCAGTTGCCACAACGCCGGAGAAGTCGTCATCAAAGAGGAAGCCACGGGCAACAACGGCAGGCTGGATACCCATTTTGAAGTTCCAGTTGGCCAGGTTGAAATCGGCGTAGGAGTTTTTCACCTCAAAGATCGTACCGTCGGCACCAATATCGCCACCAACACTATCACCCCAGATGGTGTCGAACTCGAACTTGTTGACGAATTTGAAGTCGTCGCTGAACTTGGCGGTGTAGTAGAGGCGGGTCCGGTTGTCAATACGGGTAAGACTTTCGGTACCGGAAAAGCTATCCTGAACAAACATCCGGGTCCGCCAGTAACCGCCGAACTGGTTCTCTACCGCCTGGGCGGTGGTGACACTCAGGCCACCGGCCAGCATCAGGCCTACAGCTGAAGCAATGATTTTTTTCATCTCGTCTCTCCTGAACTCTCTTAATGTTGGGTCCGCCTGGGAGGCGGCCACTGTACTTTACCGGGCCGGGCCTAATCCCGGCGGCAACCCCCTTCCCCTGGAAAGAGAGCGGTAAAGTTTTTTGGATTCGCCTCACCGTATACCCGGGCCAGAGTCATGTCAAGATTTTTTTACTCACGGGTATAATTTTTTATACCCTGTGCTCTATTCACCCTGTTGTCCGGTGGTTGGAGTAAACTCCAGGTCGTAGACGGTCAGCTCGGTCCGGTCCGAACCGGGGAGCAGGGAAGCAAGGGATGCGCTGTTGGGGTGGTGGGCAACCGTCAGCCTGGCCAGGGAGACATTTTCGCCTGCCCCTTCGCTTGCCAGCGGCAACAGGCTGTGGTCGGCGATATAGCCGCGGAAGCTGCCGGTCCGCCACGATTTGATAAGGGCCGAGCCATTCCAGGCAAGGCCAAGCACCGCCCCCCCTTCATACAGGCGGACCTTGTAGAAAAAGTTCAGCGCCGAAGGGATGCTCTCATTAACGACAATCTCATCGCGGCCATCGCCATTGAGATCGAGGGCGACCAGCCGGCCGGGGACAAAAACCGGCTCCCGCAGGGCCTCCTCATCGACACTAAAGCTCTGAGGACCACCCTGCTCATCGCTGGCCGCAGCCCGGCCCGGACCAAGAGCGATCCTGCTGCCGGCATAATTCTCCCTGCTTACCAAAAGCAGGTCGTTATTGGGCCCATA
>JAZBOD010000171.1:0-3679 GCA_036350955.1 Desulforhopalus sp.
AAGCTGTCGCAACCGACGTATGCCCCTTTGGCCGGGGTAAGGAGAGCGCAGGGATGACCGACCATAACCCGATCCCGGAATATGTCAGCAAACTGACACCTAAAGAACACTTCTTCTTTGCCTGCCACTCCGCGGTGCCCTGCTTTACTGAATGTTGCCGCATGCTGGAACTGGCCATCACCCCCTACGATGCGCTTCGTCTCCGGCTGGGGACCGGACTACACTCCACAACGCTGCTCGATGAATACCTGCTGGTCGAACAGGAAGCCGGCGAACCGTTCCCACGAGTCTATCTCACCATGATCGATGACGGACGTGCCAGCTGTGTCTTTGTCTCGGCCACAGGGTGTAGAGTCTATGCCCACCGGCCGGCGGCCTGTCGCGCTTATCCTTTGGGACGAGCCGTCATTCGCCGCAGCGATCCAGAGCAACTCGAAGAGCACTATGTCCTGCTCAAGGAACAGCATTGCCTCGGTTTTCAGCAGACAGTTCGCCAAGATCTGGAGCACTACAGCCAAACCCAAGGGCTTCTGCCCTACAACCACTTCAACGACCGGTTAGCCGCGATTCTCCAGCACCAGGCTGTTCGGCTGGGCTTTATTCCCTCCCGGGGGCAGAGCCAATTTTTCCTGGACACCCTCTACGATCTTGACCGCTTCCGTGAACGCTGCCTGGCCGACCCCGAGATAAGTCCGGCGGAAAAGACCCGCCTCAACGACGATGAGTCCCTGCTCCTCTTTGCCATGGATCTGGTCGAGGAAAAACTCTACGCCGGTCTTCCCAAGGTCTTTTCGCATCAGGAGAGTCAAAGGTGCTGAAACTGATTGTCTTCGACTGCGATGGGGTGATGTTTGACTCCCGCCAGGCAAATATCAGCTACTACAACAGCCTGCTGGAACATTTCGGCCTGCCGCCGATGGCGGCCGAAGAAGAGGACTTTGTGCACATGCACAGCGTCGCCGAGTCGATGCGGCAGATTTTCAGCCACTATCCTCAACCAACCCCGGAGGAGGTGGAGGCACTCCGCCGGGAGCGGGATTACCGCCCCTTCCTCTCACTGATGGTGATGGAACCGGATCTGGTCCACTTCCTTGAAACAACCCGCCCTCACTACCACCTGGCGATTTCCACCAACCGCACCGATACCATGCTTCCCCTGCTTCGCCATTACCGTCTCGAGAAGTACTTCGGCAAAGTCATGACCGCAGCTACGGCCAAACGCCCCAAGCCGGCACCGGACGCCCTCCTGGAAATACTCAGCCACTATGCCTGCCAGCCGACGGAGGCCATCTATATCGGAGACTCCACTGTCGATGTCGACCATGCCGGGTCCTGCAGAGTCCCGCTGATCGCTTTTAAAAACCCGAGACTGCCGGCGGCCTACCATGTCGACAGCTTTGAAGAGATTCTCCGCCTGCCCCCCCTGGCCAATACATTTTCCCTTTAACCAAGTTCCTCATCAACCCGGCGTACCCCCTCCATAAGCAGCATCATGAAATCACCGATTTCCGCGGCTTTCATCTCTTGAGGGGCCAGGCCGGTGGTGAAACGGTAGCCGCCCTCCTTCTCGGCCAGTACCGCAAATATCGCCTCCTCATTGCGTAACCTGCCGTAACTGGCATTGATGATACAGCCTTCGCGGAAGGCAACTTTGCCTACACCACCACGCAACTCGAGAGCAAGAATACCGGTTTTCTGGTGCATGTGGAAGATCTGGAGCAGTTCAGCGGGGACGATCTGGTCGATCCGCCCACTCATGCAGGCCTCAAAATCACTGGCCCGAGCAGCGTTGGTCCGACGCAACCGTACAGCCAGTAACCTGGCCATTTCCGTCTGGACAGCCGGGTTATCCCCCAGAAGTCGGCCAAAGACATCCCCGGGAACAGCGCAGAGTACAGTTTTTGCTACAGCCCTTATGGTCGCTACCGCGACATCAGGCCCGAGGTAGCTCGTTTCACCACAGATCTCGCCTGGCCCAATGCTGGCATGAGGAGCGCCGTCCTCTATCTCAAGCCCCCCTTCAGCAACCATGTAGATGTTGAGATTTTTGTCGCCGCGACGGATCAGTACCTCTCCGGCATCAAGAGTGATCTCTCTGAACTCGGCGAGTACAGCATCACTCTGCTCTCCTGGCAGACCGGCAAGCAGCGGCGAAGTGAGGAGGAGGCTTCGGGCGCGATCGACCCCTGGGTCGATTCGGGCGGTGACCCCGCTCTGGTTCTCCTCAGCTGACGCCGGGGCAAAGAGGGCGAACTTGATCAGCCCGCTACACCCGCTGCAGTTGAAAACTTTGCCGGCATAATCGTCAAAATCCTCCGGCGGCATCTGCAAAAACTGAAAAAGCAGGCCGGTCATGTCCCGAACCAAAATCAGGCAGACCTCTTTGCCCTGGGGACAGGAAATGGTCTTCTCGGTAAGGAAAAGGCGTTCGTCCTTGGCGTAGAGAGGACAGTTTCTCTGGTCAACAATGGTAAATATTGCACTGAAATGTTTCATTTTTCTTTGACCACCGACGAAGTCCCCTGCTCATTTTCCTTCAGACAGGCCATAACCGGCGACAACCGGATACTCCTCTTGTCAACCGACTGCCTGGAAACTTTTTTTTTGTTGTTAACAGGATATGCTGTTATAGTAACATGATCAGCGTCTTAATCCACGTCAAGATTACGTGGAGCGGCACCTTTCGCCGGGCAGAGTCGGCAGAGCGCCCCTTAACCTGTGGAGAGTGTCGCCGAAAACGAGTCAGCTGGCTTTTTGGCTGAACCTGCCATCGGATGCCTACCAAATAATATGCAGCAAATCGGGTTGAGACATGTCCCTTGCCAATGATCATTTAGGCGAGATTCACCGGCAGATCGGCGAAATCTTCACGGCGCATCCATTTATCACGGTCGAAGCAAACAAGGGGCAATCGCCCGACCAGTACACCATCAACTACGCCATTGCCGGGCTGTGTAAAAACCAAGAGGGAGAGGTCAAAACACGCCTGGGACATACCGTAGAATTGACAATTCCTTTTGGTTTTCCACATTTTCCCCCAAGCTGCAAGCCGAAATCCGAGATCTTCCACCCCGATTTTGACCCGGCAGCCATCTGCCTGGGCAATTTCTGGGAGACCAACCCTTCTCTACCCGAACTGATTATTCACATCGGCCGGATGATTAACGGCGAAGAGTTCACCACGACCAACTCTTTCAATGAGGAGGCCGCCGAATGGTACAGCCAAAATCGGGAAAAATTCCCGCTGGCCCTGATTGAATGGGGCAGTACAACCGCCAAAGGCAGAGCAACTCCGGCCGGCAAAAGAGATTTAGACACCCTCGACGATACTGATCTCAAAGAAGATTTTGATTACCTTAGCCTGGAAATCGACGAAGAAGAGGAGAATGATGGAGGATCTGCCTTTCCTGAAGTACTGGCTGGTCCGGCAATCGATTTTGACCAGCTCCGCTTGTTAAAGAAGAAAAGAAACTTTTATGCCCTGTTTGAGCTGACCGAAGATCTTCTCGAAACTTCCGGGGTAGCCGGTGGAGCAGCGCGTCAGGCCAAAGAGGAGATAAATCGGGCTGAAAAACTGCATCACCGAGCCAAAGAGCTTGAAGATGAAGGTAAAGCTGACCAGGCACTGCGCCTTTTTGAAGAGATCGCCGCCACAGTCAGCGACTTCCCGGGTATCGAA
>JAZBOD010000172.1:0-2502 GCA_036350955.1 Desulforhopalus sp.
GAGGAACTGATTGCCGAACTGCGCACCCAATACGCCATAGTCATTGTCACCCATGCCATGCAGCAGGCATCACGGGTCTCCCAGCGCACCGCCTACTTTCATCTCGGCGACCTGATTGAAGTCGGGGCCACCGAAAAGGTCTTTACCAACCCCCAGCACCGCCTTACCGAAGACTATATTACCGGCCGGTTTGGCTGATTCACCAGAACTCTGCTAAAAAACCTGGAAGGGGTGGTGCCGATAGTGGGCATTCCACCCTTTTCCGTTTTCAGTCTTCATGAAGAACCTCCCGGAGACTGCCAGAACCGCCTTCTTCCACAGTAAGACTTGTCGTTCTGTCCGGTTCAGTTTATATTTGCCTTAAATACATGGCGGATCGAGCAGAGAATATCAACCGGGGAGGCGTTCTTGGAGAACACCCAGATACTGGAAACCGAACAGCTGGCCGGAGGTTTTCTCACCGTCGATGAAGAGTGGCAGGTGACCTCCTGCAACCATAAAGCGGCGTTGATTCTTGGCCTCGAAGTCGATGAGATCGTTGGCCGTCATTGCCGTGAAGTGTTCAGTCATGAGGAACGCTTTAAACCGGTATGCGCCCATATCGCCCCGCTGACCAAACAGAAGGGCAGCCGCAATATCGAGCTAACCTTTGCCAATCAACAAACTGGCGAGAAAAACGCTGTCCGGCTGCGGATTGTCACCATTCCCGGGAAATCTGGGGCGGTCGTGGGCGCAATCATCGGTTTTGACGACCTTTCTGAACCTCTTGCGGCCAGCCGTCTCGCCCTGGACAGCATCGTCGAAGGGGTGTTCACCGTCGACCAGCACTGGCAGATCACCAGCTTTAACCAGGCAGCGGAAAAGATCACCGGCTGGACCGAAGCGGAGGTGCTCGGCCGCCCCTGCAAAGAGGTCTTCAGGGCGAACATCTGCAAAAAGGATTGTGCCCTCTCCGATTGCATCCATCAAAAGTGTGCGGTATCGGACCGTCTCGCCCACATCCAGGCCAAGGACGGCCACTCGATCCCGATCAAGATCAACGCCGCACCGCTGCTTGACATGTATGGCAAGGTAATCGGCGGGGTCGAGACCTTTGTCGACATGACCAGCACCGTCCAGTACGAACTGATTCTCGCCGCGGTGGCTGATGGGGTATTCACTGTTGATCCACAGGCAAGGATCACCTCCTTTAACCGGGCGGCAGAAGAGATCACCGGCTACAAAGAGGCAGAAGTCCTTGGTCGAGTCTGCTCAGAGGTCCTGCTCTCCAGCACCAGCCACCAGAGCTGCCCTCTGGCGGTCTGCATGGAAGAGAGGCGGACCATCGTCGACCAGGAGCTGTTCATCATCGGTAAGGACGGCTATTCGATTCCGGTCAGCGTCAGCGCTGCGGCCTTTGTCGGGCACGGCGGCGACGTCCTGGGCGGCGTCCAATCTTTTAGAAATAATACCAACAGGTTACAGAAGACCTTGATCCTTGACTCGGTGGCCGACGGGGTGTTCACCGTCGACCGGGACTGGAAGATCACCTCTTTTAACCTCTCCGCCGAACAGATCACCGGCTGGAACCGGGAAGCGGCGGTCGGCAGATTGTGCAGCGAGGTGTTCTGCTCGTCGATCTGCGGCAGAAACTGTGCCGTCGCCGAAAGCCTCTACTCCGGCATGCCGGTTACCAACCGCTCGATCACCATTAAAAACCGCAATGGCCGCCAGGTGCCGATCAGCATCAGCGCCGCCCCTCTGGTCGACCAGGACGGCAATGTTCTGGGCGGCGTGGAAACCTTCCGCGATCTCAGTGTCGAAATCAGCCTGCGGCAGCAACTGTCACAAAAATACACCTTCGAGGAGATCATCAGCAAGAGCCCGGCGATGCAAAGGATCTTTCAGATCATGCCGGAAATTTCCCGGAGTGAGAGCAATGTGCTGATCCTCGGCGAAAGCGGCACCGGTAAAGAACTGGTGGCCAGCGCCATCTACCATGCCTCCACCCGAAACGACAAACCCTTTGTCATCGTCAACTGCGGGGCGCTGCCCGATACCCTGCTCGAATCAGAACTGTTCGGCTATAAGGCTGGCGCCTTCACCGATGCCCGCAAAGACCGCCCTGGGCGCTTTGCCGCCGCCGAGGGGGGGACGATCTTCCTCGACGAAATTGGTGACATCCCCCAGTCCCTGCAGGTGAAACTTCTCCGGGTGCTGCAACAGAAAATCTACGAGCCTCTCGGCTCAAATACCCCGATCAAGGCCGATGTGCGGATCATCGCCGCAACTAACAAAGATCTGCTTGAACTGGTCAAGAACGGCACCTTCCGTGATGACCTCTACTATCGTCTCAACGTGGTCAACATCCTCCTGCCGCCACTCCGTGAACGGATTGAAGATATTCCCCTGCTGATCGACCATTTCGTCAAAAAGTTCCGCGCCGAAAAACAAAAGGACATTGCCGGAGTCAGTGACGAGGTGATTGCCATGCTGATGAAATACGACTATCCCGGGAATATC
>JAZBOD010000173.1:0-2970 GCA_036350955.1 Desulforhopalus sp.
CAGTGACTTCCGTTATGGAGGAAGTCTGGTTGGCACTGTCTGCAAGGGAAAATACCGGAAAAAGTATAAGTAGTGAGAGGATACACCAAAGCTCTTTACAATTGTTCAGCATCACTAGTGTCCCAACGTTGAGAGCTTAATAATTAGTAACCGTTTGATATAATATAAATTAGAAGACATAATGCCTGTTAACGATTTGAAACTTTCTGATCCTTGTTTTACTCCCTCTGAAACTATTCAGAAAGGAGCCAACAATGAACTCAGGCAAAATGGTCTTCTCGCAAGTGATCGATCACTTGCCCCTGCATCATGTACGTCAGTGTATTTCTCGATACCGCGGCAACCACAAAGTCAAGCAGTTCAGTTGCTACGATCAGTATCTCAGTATGGTGTGCGCCCAACTCACTTATCGGGAGAGCTTGCGCGATATCGAAGCCTGCCTGCGAGCCCAGAAAAACAAACTGTACCACATAGGGAATCCGTGGCGGTATATCGAGAAACACTCTAGCCAACGCCAACAAGGTTCGCGATTGGCGAATCTACGCCGACTTTGCTCAAGTTCTTATCGGTATTGCTCGGAACCTCTACAGCGAAGAAGATTTTGGTGTCGAACTGGACGAAACCGCCTACGCACTCGATTCCACCACGATCGATCTCAGCTTATCGACTTTTCCCTGGGCCCATTTTCGGTCCACCAAAGCAGGTGAGGTGGTGATAAGTAGCTGCTTTTTACGGCAGCCCTAAACAATCGGCTCTCTGGCCGTATCTGCTCGACTTTTAGCCTGAAGCATAGATGTTCCACCTCAATCTATCAAGATTTTTCGCCAAGCCTGTGACTGACCTCCCCCCGGAAAACTGGACCAGCCAAAACTAGAGAAATTCGGTGAAACCGCCTAAGGTGAGACAAGGAGGAATCACCGATGAAGAGATCGAAATTCACCGAGGAACAGATCTGCTTTGCGCTACGCCAGGCAGACACCGGCACAAGGGTAGCCGAGGTCTGTCGCAAAATGGGCATTTCCGAGGCCACGTTTTACAATTGGAAGAAGAAGTATGGCGGTTTAGGCGTATCGGAACTGCGGAGGCTGAAACAGCTCGAAGAGGAGAATCGTCAGCTCAAGCAGATGGTTGCCGATCTCAGCCTTGATAAGCAGATGCTGCAGGATGTCATCAAAAAAAAGCTTTAAGAGCCAGTCAGCGACGTGAATTGGTCGAGCACCTGCTACAGGCATATCGGCCGAGCGTTCGTCGGGTAACCGGCCTGGTTGGGATGCATCGGTCGTCGTATTACTACCGGCATCATCCCCGCGATGACCGGGCTGAACGCAAACGGATCCTCGAGATTGCCGAGACCAGGGTACGGTTTGGTTTTCAGCGAATTCAGGTGTTGCTCAGGCGCAAAGGCTGGCTCATCAACCATAAGAAGACCTACCGGATCTACGTTGAAGAAGGGCTGAACCTGCGCCGTAAACGGCCCCGGCGCCGAGTTGCGGCAGCGCATCGGGAGAAACAGCCGGCGGCCTGCAGTTTTGGGGAGTGTTGGTCAATGGATTTTGTCGCCGATCAGCTGTTCAACGGTCGTCGGATCAGAGCCTTAACTGTAGGGGATAATTTTAGTCGGGAGAGCCTGGCAATCCTTGCTGATTTTTCGATCAAGGGTGACGATGTGGTCGCCGTGATGAAGCACCTGCAGGTGTTGCACGGCACACCGCAACGCATACAGGTAGATAATGGCAGCGAATTCATCTCGAAGGTTTTGGATTTGTGGGCCTATGAAAATGATGTTACACTGGTTTTCTCCCGACCGGGAAAGCCAACTGATAACCCGTATATAGAATCCTTTAACGGCAGTTTCCGGGATGAATGCCTGAACATGCACTGGTTTTTATCTCTGGAAGACGCCCGGGAAAAGATCGAGCTATGGCGACAGGATTACAACGAGTATCGCCCGCACAGTTCGCTCGGGAATCTCACGCCGCGAGATTTCCGAGCGAATGCTCAAAACCCGAATTTTTCTACTTTTGAGGTGTCAGAAATCGGGGAATAGCTCAAAGTACTATGCGGCTTATACCTTTGCCGACCGACACAGTGGGAGACGGGATGTCATTAAAGACACGTATACGCGCTAACGTTCTCCCACAGAATGAAGCGTTTCGAGATTTGCCGGCAACGAAGCGGAGAACTCTGCTGAAGTTTGCCTGCTACAACGGTTAGTGGAATGAATCAAAAACATCGCGAATGGGGACAATATGACTTCACTGACAGATAGGGGCCTTTGGGCTGGCTTCCCCAGAGCGGCACGGACAGTCTGCTTGGTTTTCACAGTATTGTTTGTTGCCGGAGGCTGTATGTTTCGGGATTTGAAAAACGAACTGGTCTCATTTGACCAGACATATGGAATATCGGGTCGGGCAGTGAGTCCCGTGGCATCGACAGTACCGGTCACGGCGGTTCTCTACCGTGTCAACGATGCGGGCAGGATATCGGTCGAGCAATTCATGCTCGTCGACGAAACGGGAGCATTCGCCTTTCTCGTGCCGGCAGGCGATTACATTGTAACCGTCTTTGCCGATCACAACTGGGATCAGAGCTATACGGAGGGCGAATGGTTCGCGGTGCGCGGTGTACCCGACCCGGTTCGGGTCGGTCCAGCCTCACTGGACGGCAAGGGTCGTAAGGCTATACAACTTAAGGACATGAAAATGACCGATAGCAACGGCTATCCCATCGGTTTACCGAGAGATGCCGACAAGGGGGATCCGTCGGACTCATGGGTGAAATTCGGCACCCTCGCAACCTTTGACGACCCGGTATTCTCGCAAGACAACGGGGCGTTGGGTTTCTGGAAACCGCTTTCGTTTCTCAAGGAAGTCGGGTATGGAATATACTTTCTGGAACCGTTCGATCCGGACAAGATCCCGGTCATTATGGTGCACGGTGCCAACGGCACACCTCTCGGCTGGCGGTCCA
>JAZBOD010000174.1:0-7034 GCA_036350955.1 Desulforhopalus sp.
CTGCTGGAGAATATCCGAGATCTGCGAGTTGAGCATGTTCTCAAGCACTGCCAGATCCGGGCGGGTTGCACTGCTCTGCCTGGCTTCACGCCGGTAGACTCTGGTCAGCACCGTTCCGCGGTTGTCGACATTGAGGGTGATCGAGGTCTTGGCGTCAGCACTGTAGAGCATTCTGGCTCGGGTCACGGTAACCAGCAATTCGTTGATGCTAAAACCCACACGAACCGGGGCATTGGCTTGGAGTTGCAGCCCCTGTTGCTCTAAACCTTCACGCAATTTTTGTTCGACCAGTTCTCCCGGCGGTTCTGTCCCGTCAAGCCGTGAGGTCGGACGGTCATTGAGGTAAACCACCAATTCGGTTGAGGTCCTGGCATCCAGACCGCTGAGCACGGCTGAAGCCCCTTCATCATAGATGCCTGATGGCTGCGGCCCAAGGTGGAGATTGAGGTTGGCAATTACCGGACGTTGCGCACAGCCGGCAAGCAGCAGGAGAGCGATCAGCAGGGAGAGTTTTTTCATGGCACGGGTACCTTGGCTGGGATTTGGCTGAAGCGGGAATATCAAGGTTAATCATAACCTGTTGCTCAATCCCTCCGCCACCTGATTTGCCGGTGTGCCGTTGGTTTTTTAAATAAGAACAAGGATAACTCTTTTCTTGCGGCTTGCTCTAAGGTGGGGTGTTCAACCCCGATGTTTTGTCAATGAGCTGCCAGTTAGCGAGAATCGGGCGTCCGGAGACTGTGCAATCCAGGGATGTCAACCACTCTGTTACAGCCGTGTTGGAGTTGTACGCCAAGGTATAGTCACGAGGATGGCGGACGAACTCGAGGTCGAAGGTCGGGTTGTAGACCAGGGTATCGGTCCCTCTGGCGTAGAGCAAATCCAGCGATTCCTGCAGGGTATCCACCGCAGCAGATTCGGCCTGCAGGGTGAACAACTGCTCGATACCCACCAGCACTTGCCGAAGGACATTCTCTTTAGTCGGCGGGCCCGGGAGTGCTTTTCGTCCTAATCCGGCCGGGGTTGGTTGCAATACTGCGCGTACTCCTTGCCAGGAGCCGGAATCGCCTAGCGCATAGAATCGCCAGTCGCCGTAGGAGTAGCGGATCATTTCGTCGCTTGCCGTGGTGAGCACCAGGCTCGAATGGTGGCCATGATCGAGCAGAAAGACTGGCCTCGGTTCCTCTGGGGGTGGTGGCGCCAGCACCGCCGTTGAGCATCCACCGAGCAGCATCGCCAGGCCAAGCAAACAGAGGAGACTACGCATCGGTATGGTCAATCGTCATTCTTGATCGCCTTTGGCGGAGGGCATCTTGC
The DNA here is from genome assembly GCA_036350955.1 of Desulforhopalus sp. Taxonomy (GTDB): domain Bacteria; phylum Desulfobacterota; class Desulfobulbia; order Desulfobulbales; family Desulfocapsaceae; genus Desulforhopalus_A. The sequence goes on from JAZBOD010000174.1 coordinate 1,318, forward strand.
TCTACGGTGAGGTGCTGGTTACCTTACGCACAAACCAAGATCAATCTGGCTGACGCCCCCAACCCGGAGGTTACTCAGCCCTGCTAGCCGTCACATCCTCCCCGGCAATCGCGGTTTATCCACCCGGGAGGACAGGGTTGGTTGCGGCTATAATCCCAGTAGGCACAGGGTGGTAGATTACCTTGTGGGGGCGGTGGTGGCGGTGGTGGGTGATTATAGCAAGGCCGAGGTCCGTAGCAGGTTTTATAGCGGCCACCGGACGCATCATCGCAGAGTATTTCGTAGGCCTGACCTGGCTGACATGTACCGACCCGGCTGTTCAAACCCATCTGAGCACAAGGGCCACCGCCCCCGCGATATCCTGGCAGAACCTGATATGAGCCGGGACAGTCGTCAGCATACACCGTTCCTGTCAATAAAAGTCCTCCACAAACCGCAGCAAGCACCAACGAACGACGAGTTTGCATAACAATTCCCTGGGTTGAGGTTGACGGTGGCGCTTCTTGGTCACCAGTAAGGTATACCCCGTTTAGTATAGCGAAGGAAATTCGGTAATTGAAGGGAATTATTCCGACCGATGAAGCCGGTTTATCGCTCCCTGTTTAAAAACTGCACCCCGGTGAGGATTTTTTGGGTTACAAAGTTACAGAGGCAATCAGGGCGAACGGCTGGCCGATCTGTTGATCGACAGCTGATTTTTTATGGTGGTGGGTGAGGTCAATTACTCCTGCTGCAGAGCAAGCCGGAGATGATGCCGTGGCACCTGCAGGCGGTACCAACCAGCAACGGTTCATCAGGATACTGTGTAGCCCAATTTTTCAGGGCCCAGAGGTCTTTTGCCTGCAGACCACCAACACCTGGGCCGAGTTGATGGCTGCGGACAACACAGACGTGAAACCGACTATTGTTGACCAAGAGAGTCTCCTGCTTGTCGAGGCCAGCTATCGCTTCATAGAGGTGCTGCTGGCGGGGTTGACCTGTTACCGTGCAAAATAGAGCCGGTTCGGGACAATCCTCCGGGCAGAGAAAGTTGGCATAGGAGACCGCAGCACAATCCGGGGAAAGGCTCAGCGGATTGGGTAACGAGGCAAAAGTCTGTTGTGGGATTTCCGATGCCCGGCAACACCAGCCTTCCCGCTGCAAGATGCCACTCAGCCAGAGAGCGCAAAGGTGAACAGGCAGTGCAGGGATAAGCCAATCTACAGGGGTCGCCGGAGACAATTCTTTAACCAGCCAGGCGATCCCATCCTCTCTAACCAGCTGGATGTGCGGGAAACCTTCTCGTTCTGCGTGAGATGCTGCCGGAGAGCACGGATCGGGATCGACCACCATCAGTTGATGGCTAGGAAAGCGTCCGGTGATGAATTTCAACGCCCTGCTGCCGAATCTGCCACCCCCGATAATCCAAATTTGCCTCGCACTTTGCTGGTCTTCTTGATTCATGACGGTCTTCAGGGGTGATGAACAGGTCCTTTTTGTGGGAGGCAAAAAATCGTCTCCCGGATGGTCAGCCACAGCATCAGGCAGGAAAACCAATCAATCTGGTCGTTACAGCGTGAGAAGGGGATCGGTCAGGCCAAAGAGATAAATGGCCAGCAGACCCAGGATACCTGTCGCCGTCACATAGTAGATTGTCGGGATAATGGTCATCTGAAGTGTCCGCCCTTCCTGGCCGAGAAGCCCCACTGTTGCCGAGGCGGCAACAACATTGTGGATAGCAATCATGTTGCCTGCCGCAGCACCGATGGCCTGCAGGGCAACCATAATTGCCCCTGAAACACTGAGGGCGTTTGCCACTTCAAACTGGAACTGGCTGAGCATCATATTACTGACGGTGTTGGAGCCGGCGATGAATGCGCCAATTGCCCCGACCGTCGGGGCAAACAGCGGGTAGATCGCACCAAAGGTTTCGGCAACAAAACTGGCCATGGCCACTGGCATGGAAACCAGCTCGGCACCATTGACCCCAGAATTGATCAGAATGCGCACCATCGGAATAGTGAAGATCAGCACAAACCCGGCACCAATCAGGGTTTTTCCGGCATCTCCCGCAGCAGAAACAAGTTGAGAAAATTTCATCCTGTGTAGGAAGAGGGTGACAAGACAGACAAACAGCAAAACCCCACCGGGAAGATAGAGTGGTTCTATGGTGGCGCTGATCCCGGTTTCGCCGAGGATGTTGCGCATCCCAAAGGAAAAACTCAACAACATGGCCTTGAAATCGGCGATAACCCGGCTGGCAACCAGAATCGCGGCAACCAGCAGATAGGGGGTCCAGGCCAGGGCAAGGGGAATTTTTCGTTCATCAACACGTGGTGGTTTTGGGGTAATAGTGCCGAACCAGACCTTCGGCCATTCTTCCTGAGGAGCGAAATCCCAGACCCTTTTTGGTAAAAGAAAACCTTTCTGAGCTGCCGGGACAACCAGGGCCATGCCGACAAGGGCACCGACGAGGGAGGGAAATTCCGGTCCAAGAAAGATGCCGGTAAGGGCGTAAGGTACTGTAAAGGCCAAGCCAGTGAAAAGAGCGAAAGGAGTCATTGCCAGACCCTCTTGCCAACTCTTGTTTCGGCCAAAAAAACGGGTAAGCATTGTGACCATCAAAAGCGGCATCAAGGTTCCGACGATGGCATGCCCCACGGCCACTTCGGAAGTGATGAGCTGCAGAAAAATATCCCAGCTCGATCCCCCCTCCATAAGTCGTCGGCCAAGTTCTATATGATCAAGGCCATTGGTAACCCCTATGAGAATAGGCGTTCCAACAGCTCCGAAGGAAACCGGAGTTGACTGGATCATCATGCCGATCATGATTGCCCCTAAAGCGGGAAATCCTATGGCTACCAACAAGGGTGCGGCGATGGCGGCAGGAGTTCCAAAGCCTGAAGCACCCTCAATAAAACAGCCGAAAAGCCAGGCCAGGATGAGGACCTGGACGCGACGGTCCGGACTTACATTGGTAAAACCTGCCCGAATGGTTGAAATTGCCCCGGAATTCTGCAGAGTGTTCAGCAGCATGATCGCGCCAAAAATAATCCACAGAACGGAGACCGTAACCAACATGCCCTGAATTGTTGAAGCAAGAACTCTATTGATGCTCATTTCCCAGAAAAACAGAGCAATGCCTGCTGCGGTGAGATACACCACAGGCATGGCCCGCCGAGCTGGCCAGTGCAGGCCGACCAGCAGCACCGCGGCGACGATAATTGGTGCGGCCGCGAGTAAGGCTTGGATTGCAGTAGAAATGAAAACAACCTCCATATGTTGAGCCGTCGCTGGCTGGGGTGAACCTCAGATAAAAGGTATTTCTCTTTAGCGAGACGGGTTGTCCGGTACGAAAAGGATATTCTGCTAAGGTAGGCTGCCTGGACTGGTCGCGCAATTTTTTTCTCCGCCAAGAGCTATCTCGCTGTTTCCCCCTGGTTTTCAGTTCATGGCAATCGGTTTCATGCTTTACTCTGCTACAGGAGAGGCGAGTGGCTCGTCACCCATGGGCAAGGTTTTTCTTTGGCCCTCCCGAGAGCGTTTAGCTGCGAGAACTGGGTGGTGAAATTTTAGGTCGATCAGAGAGGCGAAAAGGGCTTCCTTCAGACCTCGTCGGGAGCGAGGCAGCCCAGAAAACTGCTTGTAAAGTCATTAAAAATAAAACAAACTCCTCCGATGGGCACACTTCTCCGGTGCCGCAATGAATCGGGCAGCGCTCAGGCACAACCTATGGGTAATCCGCGAATATGAAATTGAACAATCTCGGTTTTGACCAATGGTTTGAGGCACATGCCGTTCAGTCACTGCAGGAGGGTGAGGGGGTTGCCCGTGTATCTGCAGTTGATCGTGGTTCCTACCTGATCCGCAATGAATCGGGGGAAGTTTCGGCAGAGCTCGCCGGAAAGCTGGCTTATCAGAGAGAAAATCTGACAGATCTGCCCTGTGTCGGGGATTGGTTACGGGTTATGTATTACGACAATGGCCGAGCTGCGATTATCCACGGGGTCTTGCCGCGAAAATCGTTTCTCCGCCGTAAGACAGCGGGAGCTGAGGTGGATTTTCAGCTGATAGCGGCCAACATCGATACCGCCTTCATCGTCCAGTCATGCCATTTTGACTTTAACCCGCGCCGCCTCGAGCGGTACCTGGTTATGGCGGCGGATGGCGGAGTTGAACCTGTCGTCGTACTCACCAAAACCGACTTGATTGGCCAGGAGGAGTTGGAGCAGAAGCTTGCGGTCCTCAGTACCGTCGTCAAATCCAGGGTCCTCGCTTTCAGCAGCCTCACCGGCAGTGGCTTTTACCAATTCCAGCAGACGCTCAGCCCCCAAAAGACCTATTGCTTGCTTGGTTCATCAGGTGTCGGGAAAACCACATTGATCAACCGTCTTATCGGCCAAGAGGCTTTCGACACCAAACCGGTCAGTGGTACGGGAGAAGGTACCCACACGACCTCTCGCCGGCGGCTTATTGTTCTTCACCAGGGGGCAATACTCATTGATACACCCGGCATGCGGGAGGTGGGAATTATCGGTGCCGATGCCGAGGTCGATCAAGGTTTTGAAGAATTTTCCGCGCTTGCAGAACAGTGTCGGTATCCGGATTGCAGCCATGAACATGAGCCAGGCTGCGCTGTTCGAACCGCAGTTGAATGCGGCACGCTCAGTGAAGATCGTTATGCCAGCTTTCTCAAGCTGAAGAAGGAGTCGCAGTATTACGAAATGTCCTACCTCGATCGGCGAAAAAAAGACAAGCAGTTTGGGCGCTTGGTCAAATCAGTAAAAAAGAGGAGGGAAGATTGAGAGGCTTCCGCCACTCCTTTGCTTCCCCCCTGCGAGCGGACGGGGTGTGTTCCGTCGGCATGGGTAGATTGGTTTCAATTACTGACGGCTACCTGAGTCTCACGAGAATTGCTTCGAGGTTTAAAAAAAGATACGCTTAGACAACTCGGCCATCAAAGGTTTCACTGTTGGGTGGCTGGTCCCCAAAAAGGAATCAACATGTGTGGCCGCTTTGCCTACTTCGGTGAGGGATACCACAGCTCCTTGGAGTTGCCGCCGCCACCTGTACAGTTTACGAGCTATAACATCGCCCCGACTCAGAATATCCTGGCTGTCCGTAAGGACCCTGAATCCAGCCAGGCAGAGTGGGCCATCCTCCGCTGGGGCCTGGTTCCTTTCTGGTCGAAAAGCGCTAAGACCAAATCGGTGCTGATCAACGCCCGGGCCGAGGGTATCGAGCAGAAGCCCTCATTTCGGGGCCCTTTCACGTACCGCCGGTGTGTTGTTCCTGCCAGTGGCTTTTACGAGTGGCGAAAAAGTGATGGCGGCAAGCAGCCGTACTTTATCCGGCCAAGAGATGCCGGGTGCTTTGCCTTTGCCGGTATCTGGGACCATTGGCAAGGGGAGGGGGGAGAGGTGATCGAGTCCTGCGCGATCATCACCACCGAAGCGAACAGGGTGCTGCGGGATATCCATGAGCGGATGCCGGTGATTCTTGGTGGAGATGATGTGGCCGCATGGTTGGACACTGTGACCGGCAGGAAGGAGGTTTTAGGACTGTTGCTGCCCTGTCCGGAAGAAACCCTGGAGGCGTATCCCGTGGCCCCTTTGGTCAACAGCCCGAGGAATAATCGGCCGGAATGTGTGGCGCGGGTGAAAATCTGACAAATGGTTTGGACAAGGGTGTGATTCACCTTTTCGAGGTGCCGCTGGGTTGTTGAGAGGTCAGCATGC
>JAZBOD010000175.1:0-6210 GCA_036350955.1 Desulforhopalus sp.
CAGTCGACCAAAACGACCACTCCGGGGGCAAAGTTTCAACTGTGGTTGCTTGGTGATTTCAGCACCAAGGCCGAGGCAGAATTACAGGGTTTGGGCTGGGAGTTTTACCCCAATGCCCAGGCGGCCCTGTTGCCGAACAAAGCAGGCAAGGGCTAAGAAAAAAGGTGAATCTTCTTATCAAGTTTTTACTGGTACAGTCTTCAGCAGAGGGTGGCAAGGTGAATATTTTTAATAATATCTCAAGTAGTTATAGTTTTATTGTTTCTTTTCTGATTGCTGCCTTGCTGCTGGCAGTTCCGCTGTACGGTCAGTGCGCCGAGCAAAAAATCACCGTTTCCCAGGTCAAGATCGTCCACGGGCAATCGCTGGCTGATTTTCCCGTCGAGTTGACGGCAGAAGAGGAGGCGGAAATAGACAAAATGGTGCTGCCCTTGCCGCCCAAGTGGATCGGTGATTTCCCAGGGATGCGCCAGCGGCACTTGATCAGGATGCTGGTGCCGTACAGCAAGACCTACTTTTTCGTCGATCGCGGCACTACCGGAGGACTTGATTACGAGTTGGGCAAGGCGCTCGAGCAATGGCTCAACCAAAAATATCCCACCGGGATGAAAAACCAGCCCTGGCGGGTGGCCCTCATTCCGGTACGGCGCGATCAGCTGCTTGCTGATCTGGTTGCCGGGAAAGGAGACATTGCCGGGGGAGGTTTGACCGCCACCGAAGGTCGTCAGAAGATGGTTGCCTTCCCCGCCCCTTTTGCCCGTGGTGTCCGGGAAGCCTTGGTTACCGGACCCTACAGCGAGGAAATAACCAGGCTGGAAGATCTGGCCGGCAAGGAGGTTACCGTTCGGGCGTCGAGCAGCTATTTCGAACATCTGCAGGATCTCAACGCCAGTTTCCAGAAGCGGGGACTGGCACCCGTCAAAATCATTGCCGCCGACGAGTGGCTCGAGTCCGAGGATATCCTCGAAATGGTCAACGCCGGGTTGATCAAAATTACCGTGGTAGACCGCTACCTGGCCAATATCTGGAAGCCTCTCTATCCCGAATTAGTGATCCAGGACGATTTTTATCTGCACAGTGGCGGTGATTTGGCCTGGGCGGTTCGCAGGGACAGTCCCCAGCTGCAGGCAGTCCTCAAGGAGTTTATGAAAACCCATAAGGTTGGCACCACTTTTGGCAATATTCTCGCCAATCGCTATGCCTTCAAACGGGTGCATAACGCAACTTCCGCCAAAGAGATGCGCAAGTTCAATACATTGGTCGCCCTTTTTCAAAAACATGGCGCCGCTTACGGGTTCGACTATCTGATGTTGATGGCCCAGGGGTATCAGGAAAGCAAGCTTGACCAGCAGGCACGCAGCAAGATGGGGGCGGTTGGGATCATGCAACTGCTGCCCTCTACTGCAGCCGACCCGGCGGTCGGTATCACCGGTGTCGACAAGGATCCTGAACGAAATATCGAGGCCGGCGCCAAATATCTGCGGCTGCTCACCGATAAATACCTTGCAGACCCGGCGCTGACGCCGGTCAACCGGACCTTGCTGGCCTTTGCCGCCTACAATGCCGGGCCGGGTAATCTGCGCAAATTTCGGGCCTACGCCAAGAAGTCCGGGAAAGACCCCAACGTCTGGTTTCAAAATGTCGAGTACGGTGCGGCCCGTATAGTCGGGCAGGAAACGGTGAGTTATGTGAGCAATATCTATAAATATTACATCGCCTACAAATTGATTGCGGAAAGAAACATGGCCGTTGGCAAGGGAAGTTCCTTCTAACTGCCGCCACCCACTCACAGCCGGTGAGGACCGCTCATTACGGAGGAGTATTCATGCGATACGAAAATTTGGTTTTTGCGCTGTCTGCTGCAGTTGTGCTTTCCCTTGCTCCTGTTCAGCCCGCTTGCAGCGGCGGGGCTGACGAGGGTGCTATCCAGGCCCTGCAGCAGCTGGTGAAAAACCAACAACAGCAGCTTGATGCCCAGGCCAATGAAATCGAGACGCTGAAGGGGATGCTCAACAGTCTGCTCGGTCAGACCGAACAGAACACCGCTGCCATTGCCGAAAAGGCCAAGGAGATGGAGAACCTGCAGAGTGAGTCGATGGTTGTGTCAAAGATACCCAGGGTCGATGTCTCCGTCTACGGGCAGATTAATCGGGCCGGACTCTGGGCGGACAACGGGGACGCCAGCCAGGTCTATTTCGTTGACAATATCTTTTCTTCAACCCGGATGGGGATCGATGCCGCTGCCAAGGCAAGCGATGACCTCAATATCGGCGGCAAACTTGAGTATGAGATCATCTCCAACAGTTCAAATGAAGTCAATCAGGATCAGCCGGACAGCTCCGCCACCATGAAGATCCGCCATGCCGACACCTTCGCGCAGAGTAAGACTCTTGGCAAAATTTCTCTCGGCCAGGGTTCCACCTCGTCGGACGGTACTGCGGAGCGGGATCTCTCCGGGACCTCGGTGGTTTCCTACTCCGCGGTTCAGTATCAGGCCGGTGGGCAAAAGTGGTACGATGACAGCAGCGATACCGTGCTGCTGTCCCAGGTGAAATCGGTCATTGATAACATGGACGGCCTCAGCCGCAGGGACCGGCTCAGGTATGACACTCCCGTTTTTTCCGGCTGGCAGCTCTCCGCTTCTGCCATTGAGGCCGAAGCCTTTGACGGGGCGCTCTCCTACAGCCGGAAATTTGGCGGAACCGCCGTTGCCGCAGCGTTCGGCTATGCGACCCCTGGTGACCTGGCGGCATGGGAAAATCAGTACAGCGGTTCGTTGTCTGTTCTCCTCGGTAGCGGCCTGAATTTTACTCTCGCCGGGGGTATTCAGGAGTACGATGTCGTTGATCGTGACAACCCTGACTACTGGTACGGCAAACTCGGCTACAAAACCAGCCTCTTTCCCCAAGGGGCTTCCGCCTTTGCCGTCGATTACGGAATGTGGAATGATTTTGACCTGAACGGTGACGAAGCGCAATCCCTTGGCTTGGCTTTTGTTCAGGAGATCGCCGACTGGGGGACCGAGTTCTACCTTGCCTACCGGCTCTATGCCCTGGAGAGGGACCTTGCCGATATTGCCGATGTCAACTCGGTGATGGCCGGCGCCAGAGTGAAATTTTAAATCGGGGTCCAGGCGATGCAACTGCGCATAAGTTTCTTGATATTCGTTTCTTGGGCGATGATTCTCAGTGGTTGCGCCGGTCAGGAGTATGTCTATGAAGACGGTCGTGACCGCAAGGAGGGGCCAGGTCTCTTCTCCGGCGAGGATGGGGTTTTTACCGTATATCGACGTGATCAGTCAGCCCCGGCCGGCGATTCTCTGTCAGAAGAGCCGAAAACCGAAGCAGCTGGGCAAGAGGCAAAACCTTTGGCCCGACAACCTGGGTCATGATCACCGTGGAGGTGTCAAAATTCTGATGAGAGGAAGTGTAGTGTATGCAGTTTTGCTGGTTTTTCTGGCCGTTACCTCGTCTCGTGCCGCAGAGTTTATCTATCCGGCCAAAGGGCAGTCTCCCGAGCAGCAGCAGAAGGATGAGGCGGAATGCTACACCTGGGCGGTGCAGCAGAGCGGTTTTGACCCGGCTCAACCTCCGACCCAGCCGCCAGCCGTCAAGCCATCGACCACCAAAACCGGAACTGGCCCCGGAGCCGGCCTGCGCGGTGCCGCGCGTGGCGCTCTGGTGGGTGAACTGGTAGGCGATGATGCCGCTGCCGGTGCAGCTGCGGGGGCAGTTGCCGCCCGTGGATAGAGCCGCCGGCAGTTTGCCGCCACCGAGCAGCAGACCCAGCAGCAGCACCAGGCGGCAAGCCAGCAGCAGCAGGAGGCGTTTGGCAAAGCTCGTGCCGCATGCCTGGAGGGGCCTGGTTACACCGTAAAGTGACGCAGAATCGACAGAATGTGCTGTTGCTTTTCAGGGCGTACTGTTCCCCGGACCTCTATTTCCCCTGGCGGAAGATGGCTTTCGTTCGGGACCTGTTGAGCCAGGCCAATCTACCCGCCCGTCTTTGCTGCCCAGGAGCGTGTGCATGAACAGTCCACCCATCTTTAACATCCTCATGTACTCCCACGACACCTATGGGCTTGGGCACATTCGCAGATCAATGGCGATAGCCAATCATCTGCGTGGTCTAAATACCAATGTATTGATTCTCACCGGTTCGCCGATAGCCGGCCGTTTTTCTTTCCCGGGACAGGTCGATTTTGTCCGTATGCCGGGGATGATTAAAAAGACCAATGACGATTACCAATCGTTATCGATCAGGATAGACCAGGACCAAGCCCTTAACATCCGCACCAATATTATCCTGGCAACCGCTCAAGCCTTTCGGCCGGACCTCTTCATTGTCGATAAGGAACCCCATGGCCTGAAACGAGAGGTGCTGCCAACTCTTGAATGGCTGAAAAATAACTGCCCGCAAAGTAAATCAATTCTTGGTTTGCGTGATATCCTTGATGACGCCGAGGTTGTCTGCAGGGACTGGCTGGAGAAAGGGGTGTACCAGTCATTGGTTGACCTCTACGATGAAATCTGGATTTACGGCGAGCGGGAGATCTATGACCCGGTGGCAGAATACCGATTCCCGGCTGAGATCCACAACAGGGTATTTTTTACCGGGTATATCCCCAGAGCGAAGGCTGCCTGTCAGAAGCGCAAGAAGATTCGCGGCCAGTACAGTGTTATGGAAGGTGATCTCTTTATTCTGGTTACCCCCGGAGGTGGTGGCGACGGAGCAGAGATGGTCGACCATTTCGTCGACATGCACCACTATTTACCCGCATCCTTGCCCGTCAAGTCGCTGATCGTCACCGGCCCCTTCATGCCCAGAAAGAGGCGGGAAACTGTCCAGAAAAAAGCAAAAATCTTCGGAATAAAATCGATCCCTTTCCATCCGCGCATGGAAGATCTCATGGATGCGGCCGATCTGGTGGTTTCGATGGGCGGATACAATACCGTCTGCGAAATCCTCTCCCACCGTGTGCCGGCTTTGATCATTCCCCGTGAGACGCCTCGCCGTGAACAGCTTATCAGGGCAAAATGCCTCAATCGACTCAATCTGATTGACTATATCTGCTGGCATGAGGCAAACCCGCTCCTGCTTAAGGATAAGTTTCTCTCTCTCCTCGCTCATCGCCAAACCTATAGCCAGAACATGGCCGCTTTTAAGCTCTCTGGTCTGGAGGGCATTGCCAGGAGAATCAGCTCCTGTAAAAATGCCGTATGGGAAAATGAAGGTCTTTTCGGCAATGCTGGTGGTCAAGAGAGCCCCCAGGCTCGACCAATGAGCTTGATTACAGTCTGACCCCCAATATCATGGCCATTGACCGGAAAAAAAAGATCCTCGCGGTAGGCGACTGCAATACCTCCGGAATCGGAGAATTGAATGGCCAAAGCTTTCCGGAAAGACTGGAAAAGCGCCGGCAGATTGCAGTCACCAACTGTGGCCATACCATGGCAACCAGTCGGGAAGGATACTGTCTACTCAGAGATAACCTCACATCTGATTGCAGTATAGTGATTATTCAGTTCGGCCTGGGCGATGCCAGCCTGACCCTGAGGCATGCCCCTTATGTCTTGAATTATCCCGATAACATTTTTCGAAAACCTTGCCGTAAGATCCTGAAGAAAATAAAAAAACTCACCAGAAAATATGGCATCAACCAAAGATTCGGTGAATCGAACATCGCCCCACTTGAGGAGTACAGCGGCAATATGCGCAGGATGATTGAAATGTGTGTCGGGAGAATAATCCTTTTACCCGAAACAATCCCTCATCGTGATACCTTACGAAACGCTCATATCACACGGTACAACAGGGCGGTTGCAGCTCTCGCGGCGCAATATCCCAGCTGTTATCTGGTTAAAATTTATAATGGTTTTTCTGATCATATGGATCATTTTTATCTGGATAGCACCCATTCCAATGCGATAGATCATGATTTTATAGCTGAGTTCATTGTTGGCTCCTTTCTAAATAGTTTCAGAGGGAGTAAAACAAGGATCAGAAAATTTCAAATCGTTAACAGGCATTATGTCTTCTAATTTATATTATATCAAACGGTTACTAATTATTAAGCTCTCAACGATGGGACATTAGTGATGCTGAACAATTGTAAAGAGCTTTGGTGTATCCTCTCACTACTTATACTTTTTCCGGTATTTTCCCTTGCAGACAGTGCCAACCAGACTTCCTCCATAACGGAAGTCACTG
>JAZBOD010000176.1:0-2054 GCA_036350955.1 Desulforhopalus sp.
CCGGCGGGAGCAGGAAAAAAGGATTGGCCGATTACTGGCTGATTTTGGCATGAGTGGCTACGACCGGGCCTTGCCCGGTGAACTCTCCGCTGGGGAGGCCCAGCGCATTGCCTTTGCCCGGGCGATCGCCCACAGCCCGAAAATACTCCTTGCCGACGAGCCGACCGCCAGCCTCGACTCAGTCACCGGCTTACAGTTGATCGAACTGATCTTTTCGCTCTGTGCCGAGCAGCAGGTCACCGTGGTGATCGCCAGCCACGACCCTGAATTGCTGGCGATGGCCCAAAACAGACTTTATTTAAAGGATGGCCGCATGGTAACTGAACTATGAACCGCACCCATCGTCTTATACTCATCCTTCTCGTGGCGGCAATGCTCTTATCCAGCTGTGCCTATCGCCACTATCTCGGCATGGCCGGCCCCTCGATCAACACCTTCCCGGAGGTGCATCAAGGGGTTACCGAAGACGCCGAATGCCTTGACTGTCATGCTCCGGGTCAATCGGGAGAGGCCCCACCAACCAGCCACCCCGGGTTCAAAGGGTGTCTGAGATGTCATAACAGCCCGGTTAAATAGGGCCTCTTCACTCCTTGGCCAGCCCCTTATCCTCCTGACTGAGTTGGCCAATCGGGCAGCTCAGTTCTCGGGCTGCACAAAGGGAGCTCCCGATCAGGCATTGACACAGGTCCCTGTACCAGGTCCATTGCCGGTACCGTCCTGGGGCCCTTCCCCACCGCTACCGTTACCGTCCCCTGGCCCATGGCCGCCATTGTCGCCGCTACCGCCATTGCCGTTACCACCATTGCCGTTACCGCCGCGAACCAGCAGAAGCTGGTTATCAATGGCGGAAAATGCAGCCGTGCAATCCCCGGGTCCGTACCCGCTACCGTCTTTTGGTCCAGCCCCATCATTGCCCGTGCCGTCCCCCGGCCCGTGGCCATTGCCGGCCAACACTGGCCCGCTCAGCAGACCAACGATAGCGCAGGTAAGAAACAATCTGCCAAGTTTTGTCGAGATCTTCATCGTACACTCCCAAGAATTGCTGGCCGGATCGGCAAAGCGGCCCATCCGCTTGCCCGAGATTATCCTCCGGCCAATCTCTACTTGTCTCTTCAACGGTGATCGCTGCCAGTGGTTACAAATTATTTTTAAAAATTCCCTCAACAGGGATTGGGCGTTGCACCGGGATGATTTTCTGTAACCTTGAGCCGAGATTTCCGTTACAAGGATACTATGAAGAAGTTTCAGCAGTTCTATATCGATAACGGCGAAAAACTGTTCGGCTACCTCCTCCGCAAGATCGGTGACCGGCAGCAGGCTGCTGATCTGCTGCAGGAGACCTTTACCAGGTACCTGGAGAAATACCGCAGCCAGGAACTCAGTGTCGCCCTGCTGTTTACCATCAGCCGAAACCTGTTTTACGATCAGCTTCGCTACGACCGGCGATGGGTGCACAGTGAGAACACGGATGTTGAGTCAACCGCTGATCAGGAGAAGGAGTATCTTGTCAAAGAGACTTTCGCGGGGGTCTTTGCGGCACTTCAGCTCCTCGATGAAGAGGAGCGGGATATTCTCGCGCTGGTGGTCAGCAGTGGTCTGAGCTACCGGGAAATTGCCGAAATCAGGCAGTGCAGTGTCGCCAATATCAAGGTTAAGGTGCATCGGGCACGGCTTAAGCTGAAAAATATCCTCCAGGAGAAGAGCGATGGATGACCAGTTGATCTCCTTATTTATCGATGACGAAATGGATCTCGAGGAAAAAATTACCTTTGTCGAGACGGTGCACCGCAGCCAGCCATTTTATGACGAGGCGATCAGCCTGCTTCACCAGGAAAAACGGCTGCAGCAGCTCCCTTCTGCCGTTCCGGCTTTTGTAGCGGTGAAGCCATCAGGGTGGCGAACACTTTTCAACCTGCAGCCCTTTCGTGTCTGGTTGCAGCCACTGGCGGGATTTGCCGCTGCCATGCTGCTGGTGGGGCTGGCTGTGGTGCTCCAGTCTGATCCGGAAATATCCGCGGCATACGAAAAACATCGTTTTGTCGTCTATCTCCCGC
>JAZBOD010000177.1:0-4145 GCA_036350955.1 Desulforhopalus sp.
CTCAACCGTGTTCATCGGCCGGGCGGAGGGAAAACCGGTCGCCGGCGACGATGCCGCCCGGGTTGAGTTGTTTGCCGCGGGGGAACTGCCGACGCTGGCCTTTGACCATGCGAGAATTCTTGCCGACTATTATGCGGAAAAACAGCTTAGAGAAAGGTGTTGAGCAGCCAGTAACTGAAAAGACCCATACCTATGGACCCGTAGATCATCACTCAGGGTGTGCAGCTGCTGCCAAATTTTTTGGCGATCACCAGAAAGGTCGCCAGCCCGGCCAGGCCGGCACCACCAAACAGAATCAGCTCTTTCATTGCCTTTAGCCTCGTATTTTGACTCCGGGTCGCTTGCGCAGGCGGATCGACGCGGGGGTCACCTCGACCAGTTCGTCATCGTTGATATAGGCGATGCACTCCTCCAGGGACATGGTCACCGGCGGGGTGAGAATAACCGCCTCGTCGGAGCCCGAGGCCCGCATATTGGTCAGTTTCTTGCCCTTGGCCGGATTAACCACCAGATCGCCGGAGCGGCTGTGTTCGCCGATAATCTGCCCCGGGTAGAGCGGCGCCCCGGGATGGATGAACAGTTTACCCCGCTCCTGCAGATTAAATAAGGCATAGGCCACGGCCGTGCAAGGCTCTTTCACCACCAGTACCCCATTGACCCGGTTAATGATATCGCCGGCATAGGGGCCATAGGCGGAGAAGACGTAGGACATCAACCCCATCCCCTTGGTATCGGTCATGAATTCCGAGCGGTAGCCAAGCAGTCCGCGGGTCGGGATATTAAAGACCATCCGCACCAGGGCTCCACTGCTGTCCATCTCCTCGAGCTGCCCTTTGAGCCGGCCGAGCTTTTCGATCACCGCCCCCTGAAACTGCTCCTCAACGTCAACGGTCAATTTTTCAAACGGCTCGAGGGTCTTGCCCTCCTCTTCCTTGAGAATAACCCGGGGTCTCGTTACCTGGAACTCATAGCCCTCGCGGCGCATCTTCTCGATGAGAATCGACAGATGCAGTTCTCCCCTTCCGGAGACCTTATAGCCCACCGCGTCGCCAAGAGGTTCGCACTGCAGGGCGACATCGGCGAGAATCTCCCGCTCGAGCCGTTCGCCGATATGGCGGGAGGTGACATATTTCCCCTCCTTGCCGGCAAAGGGCGAATCGTTGGGGATAAAGTTCATCGAGATGGTCGGTGGGTCGATGGTAATCAGCGGCAGGGGCCGGGGATCGTTCGGGTCGGTAAAAGTCACCCCCACCGTCACATCCTCCATTCCGGCAACGGCGACGATTTCCCCGACACCGGCGGAATCGACGGCTACCTTCTGGTCACACTCGAAACGGAAAATTTTGGAAATCCGCACCGGTTTGATCGACCCATCACGGCGGGCGACCACAATCGGCTGATTGAGCCGCATCGTGCCGTTTACCACCTTGCCGATGCCCAGCCGGCCGAGATAGGGGGAGTAATCGATGGTGCCGACCTGCATCTGCAGCGGTTCGGTTGCCGACCCTTTCGGCGGGGGGGTATGGTCGATGATCATCTGGGAGATGGGTGCCATCCCCGTACTCTCACTTACCGGGTCGCCCGGATCAAGCAGGGCATAGCCGTTTTTGGCAGAAGTATAGACCACCGGAAAGTCAAGAATGTGGTCCGGGGCGTTGAGTTTGACAAAAAGATCAAAAACCGCATCGACCGCCCAGGGGCAGCGAGCTGCCGGCTTGTCGATCTTGTTGATCACCACAATTACCGGAAGATGGTTCTCCAGGGCCTTTTTGAGGACAAAATAGGTTTGCGGCATCGGCCCTTCCTGGGCGTCGACGAGGAGCAGCGCGCCATCGGCCATCCGCAGCACCCGCTCAACCTGGCCGCCAAAATCGGCATGCCCTGGAGTGTCGATGATATTGATCCAGTGGTCCAGATACTGGTAGGAGCCATTTTTGGCGGTGATGGTAATCCCCCGCTCCCGCTCGAGATCCATGGAGTCCATCAGCCGTTCCGAGACCTCCTGGTTGGCACGAAACATCCCGGAGTGCCGGAAAAGCTGGTCAACCAGAGTGGTCTTGCCGTGATCGACGTGGGCAATAATTGCTACATTACGGATTTTACTCTGTTCCATCTTCTGCCCTGCGGGCCTCCGGGACTGCGGTTTTCTGCACCGGTTGAGGGCACAGCCACCTGATGATCATCCTTAAAAAAACAGCTGCCCCTGGGAAGCAGTGCCTTCGACGTTTACTTGCGAAAATCTATTAGCATACCAGAAATGAGTACAGAAGGCAAGAGCCGGACCATGCCCCCGCTCCCCTCCCCCTTTGCCGGCTCAGAGCTGGGAAAGCACCAGGCTCCTCGCCTGGGCGGAACGGCGCAGGGCGGGGATGTTTTCGTCGATATAATCAAAGACCCGGGCCTGTTTGTTGGCCGCCGGGCGGATAATCCGGCCGATCACCTGAAGGAGCCGGCCTTCAAAACTGATCGGGGTAGTGAGAAAAAGGGCGTTCAAACCGGGGCAGTCAAAACCCTCGCCGATCAGCTGCAGGGTGGCTACCAGGACCTGCACCTCCCCCTGCCTGACTGCTTCGACGATGGCACTGCGGCTGTCATGGGGAAGCTGACCGTGGAGCAGTTCCGCCCGGATCTTTCGCTGCTGGAGCTTCTCGACCAGCAAACGGCAGTAGCTCACCCTATCGGAGACCACCAGCGCCGTGCCGCCATCCAGCTCGCCGGCCACCCGGGCGATATCACCAAGGATCTGCAGATTACGCCCCTGATGTTCGACCAGCGCCTTGATCAGGGCGGGATAATCTCCCCGATAACGGTAGGTAAAGGAGGTGGCCGTCCGGATCACCTCCGGGGCGAGGATGGCCCCGGTGGTCTTGAGGGCCTCCTGATCGACCCGGTGCAGCCGGTCGCCCATGAAAAAATAGATCAATTTGGTGGTTTCCTGGTCGCTGCGGAAGGCGGTGGCGGAGAGCCCGAGGAGATAGCGGCAGTCAAAGCGCGAGACCACTTCGGTGAACAGGTTGGCCGGCACCCGGTGGCACTCATCAACAATCAGCTGGCCGAAATGGTCGACCAGTTCGGTCACCCTTTTCCTGGCGCTGTTGACGATGGCAATGGTCAGTGGGGCCAGGAGAAAACGGCCGTCTCCCACCTGACCCGGTTCTACCCCGAGAAACTGCCGGGCCCGTTCCTGCCATTGGTAAAGCAGCTCCCGGGTGTGGACCACCACACAGGTCGGTTGGCGGCGCCGGGCAATCAACGCCAGGGCCATCACCGTCTTACCGCTGCCGGTGCCGGCTTCGATAACCCCGAACGACTTGCCCGTCGCCGCAGTGACTGCCTCTTCCTGGTATGGCCGCAACGCGCCATGAAAGGGAAAATCCACTTCGGCCAGCTGCCGGCGGCGATCAACAATCTGCGGATCACTGCCGTAATGTTCCCGGCAAACCAGTACCGCCTGATTGGCAAAGCCCCGGGGAAAACGCAGTCCGCGCGGGACCGGTTCATAGTACTTGAGCTGAGGCTTGAGCCGCTTGCCGATCCACCGGCCATAGCGTCGGGCTGCCTGGTATTCGGGATTATCGATGGTCAACCGCTGTTTCAAAGCGGTTTCCACCGCAAAATCGATGCCGGTGAGCAGACAGTCGCAGGTTACGGTAAGGATGGGCTCCATATCAGGTCTTTGTGGGCACCTGCCTCAAACTCCGGCCGGGGCGCTGCGGCTGGCTTGCCGCGACAATCGGCTGGCGGTTTATGGCTTGCACTTTGTTCGGGCAGTCGTTACAACTAGCTCAGTCGCCATTCCCTTATAAAAAGATCCATTTGCAAAACGATCTTTTCGCCCAAACTCGGCGTTATGCTCAAAATTTTATCCTCGGAATATCCACTATGCCTGTGGTAAGATTTTTCGCATGCCTTGATTTTGCACGAAAATCTTCATTTTGCAAAAGGCTCAAAAATCTCACTTTCCCCAGCCGATGAACCGAATTTTTGCCACTCTCCTGCTCTGCCTCTCTCTTAGCTGCACCAGGCTTGCCGTCGCCGAGGAGATCATCCTGATCCTGCCGGAGAGGTTGATCGCCCGAGCCGCCAGCGCCGTCCTGCCCTTACCGATCGATGCGCGCTCGAAAATGATCCAGGGCGATATCACC
>JAZBOD010000178.1:0-4169 GCA_036350955.1 Desulforhopalus sp.
GCCTGCTGCAGTTCATAGGGGCCTGGAGTGGCGGAGATGTAGATCACCTGGTTGATCCGCCCGGCAAACTCGTCAAAACGCAGGGGCCGGTTGTCCAGGGCTGAGGGAAGGCGAAACCCGTAATTGACCAGGGTCTCCTTGCGGGAACGGTCACCGTTATACATCCCGTTGAGCTGACCTATGGCAATATGGCTTTCGTCGACCAGCAGCAGATAATCCTCCGGGAAGTAGTCAAGGAGGTTGGGTGGAGGCGCTCCGCGTGGTTTGCCGGTAAGGTGGCGGCTGTAATTTTCAATTCCGGTACAGTAACCAAGTTCCTGGATCATCTCCAGATCGAACATCGTCCGCTGCTCCAGACGCTGGGCCTCGACGAGGCGCCTTTCCTCTTGAAAAAAGCGCAACCGCTCAGCCAGTTCATCTTTAATCGCCGCACAGGCCCGCTGCAGGTTGTCCCGTGAGGTGACGAAGTGGCTGCCGGGGAATACCGTGTATTCGCTGTGGCGCTCGACCACCACCCCGCGGAGCGGATCGATGGCGGTGATCGCCTCAACGGTGTCATCGAAGAACTCCACCCGCAGGGCCCGGTCCTCTTCGTGTACCGGGTAAATATCGATGACATCGCCGCGTACCCGGAACGTACCCCGGTGAAAGGAGATATCGTTGCGCTCGTACTGCATGTGCACCAGCCGCCGCTGGATTTCCTCCGGAGGATACCGTTCACCTGTTCGGAGAAGCAGATGCATGTTCCGGTACTCTTCCGGTGAGCCGAGGCCGTAGATACAGGAGACCGAGGCGACAATCAGCACATCACGACGGGTGAGCAGCGAGCGGGTGGCGGAGTGGCGCATCTTGTCGATGGCGTCGTTGATCGCCGAGTCCTTTTCGATATAGCTGTCTGACTGCGGAATATAGGCTTCCGGCTGATAGTAGTCGTAATAGGAGACAAAGTACTCCACAGCGTTTTCTGGAAAAAGCTCTTTGAATTCGCCGAAAAGCTGGGCAGCAAGGGTTTTGTTCGGGGCGATAACCAGGGTCGGTCGCTGCACCTCGGCAACCACGTTGGCCATGGTAAAGGTCTTTCCCGAGCCGGTCACCCCGAGAAGAACCTGGCTCCGTGCCCCGGCAAAGAGTCCCTCGACCAGCTTTTTGACCGCCGCCGGCTGGTCACCCGAAGGGCGAAAAGAGGTTACCAGTTTAAACGGAATATCCATAGCCCCCCACGGGACAAGAAAAAAGGAACATCATCCTCTGGGCCAGCCCCATCCTATCAGGGAAGTCGGCAGACTGATCGGCCTTGCTCCCGGCTGCCGGACCTCCCAGCGATGCGGCCTCCACCAAGACCGATCAGTCAGGGCAAAGTGCCTTCCCTGTACAAAAGATGTTATACCGAACACGTATCGCAAAAGGAGGCCATAGTACCAGAAGTGCCGGGATTAATCCAGTCCACAGCACCGGCACGTGCTGATGACAACCAGAGAGCGCCGCAGGCAACTTCACACCGTCTCTTCCCAGCAGATACAGTCCTCCGGGCAGAAACAGATCGCCTCATCAACCAGGTGCTCAGCATCGGCAAACCCCTCAACCACTTCGATCAGTCCGGTATCCGGGTTATAGCGAAAAACCTCCGGAGCGATTTCCACACAGCCGAGGCAGCCACTGCACCGGCCCAAGTCAATTGTTGCCATTCGACGCATGGCAAAAAACCTCCCTTCCCGGCAGGTTCTTCACCGGAATCCGTTGCCAATTACCGTTGCTTTGCCCAACAGCATGCTTATGATAACCACTCTTATGTAAAAGGGCGAGCCTGCTCGCCACTATCCTGCGCTTGTAATTGTTCTTCCTGTCAATTATTATTGGCAGGATATCTTTATGAGACCGTGGCGAAGCAGGTGACCGAAAATTTTTACTCAAACATTGGAAATGTGGAGAAGAGATGACAACGACAGAACTAGCACCAGGGGTTTACTCAGTTGGTGCCATTGACTGGGATGTTCGTGATTTCCATGGTTACTCAACCTACCGGGGAACAACCTACAACGCCTTTCTGATCATCGACGAGAAGATCACCCTGGTCGATACGGTCAAACGGACCCACCTTGATCAACTTCTTCGCAATATCAAGAAGATCATTGACCCGGAGAAGATTGACTACCTGATAGTCAACCATGTGGAAATGGACCACTCCGGCTCTCTGCCGGAGGTGATGGACATCGTCAAACCGGAGAAACTGTTCTGTTCGCCAATGGGCCAGAAGGCGATAATCGAACATTTCCATCGTGAAGACTGGCCCTATGAGGTGGTCAAATCCGGCATGGAGGTCAGCCTCGGCAAAAGGACCATCCACTTTCTCGAAACGAGAATGCTCCACTGGCCGGACTCGATGTTCAGCTACCTCAAGGAGGAGGGTATCCTCTTTTCCAGCGATGCCTTTGGCCAGCATTTCGCCAGCAGCGAACGGTTTGACGATCAGGTCGATCTTTCCGTGGTCATGCAGGAGAGCGCCAAGTATTACGCCAACATCCTCTATCCCTATTCACCGCTGATCAGGAAACTGCTCGCCGCCGTCGCCGAAATGAATCTGGACATCCGGATGATTGCTCCGGACCACGGGGTGGTGTGGCGCAGCCAACAGAGCAAGATCCTCGAGGCCTATGCCACCTGGAGCAGCAATGCGGCAGCCAAAAAGGTCCTGGTGATTTACGATTCGATGTGGCACTCCACCGAAGAGATGGCCCACGCCATCGGTGCCGGTCTGCAGGACAGTGGGGTGAGCATTTCGATGATCAACCTGAAGAACCATCACCGCAGTGACGTGATGACCGAAGTCCTTGGGGCCAAGGCCATGGTGATCGGCTCCTCTACCCTGAACAACGGTCTTCTGCCACGGATGGCCGGTTTTCTGATGTACATGCGCGGCCTCAAACCCAATGGCAAATTCGGTGCCGCCTTCGGCTCCTACGGCTGGAGCGGTGAGGCGGTGGGCCTGATCAACACCGCCTTGACTGATATGAAGGTTGAGGTCATTGAGGAAGGGCTGCGTCTAAAGTATGTCCCCGATGCCGCCAGCCTTGAGCAGTGTGTGGCAATGGGGCAGCGGATCGGTGCCAGGGTGCTGGAAAGTTTTGCTGACTGACCTCCCCGGCCATGGAGAGAATTGCCCAGCACAAAGTCCTCCTCGGCGGGGAGGACTTTGCCCACTGCAGCAGCCAGGTGAAAAGATTTTTCGACCTGAGTTCCCTGGTGGTGTACGACTGTGTTGAGACGGTAGAAGAGCACTCCTGTTCAGCCAATGAAGCGCGGTTCTTTGAAATACTCAGCAAGGCTGAGGACCGCAATCGGCAGATTGCTGCAGAGCTGCTTGGCGAACTGGTCAAAGCGGGCATCCGCCAGCCGACCGATCTGCTGACCATCGAACAGGGTTACCAAAGCAAAACCTTGCACATTCTCAGCCATTTCCTCGATGGTTTTATCGGTATAGACTCCTATTTTTACAATCTGGTTGACGACAGCCACTGGCTGCCGTCAACCACGGCGGAACGGATTCGTCAGCGGCCGGAGCGTTACTGGCTGATCCACCTGGACTGCTTCTCGGCTACCCCAGGCGAAGCGGGGCTCCTTCACTTATGAGCAGCAGGACGGGTACTCCGCCGACAAACCCTTTATCTTTTGCAGGAACAGAACATCATGAATTGGGATACGCTTTTCACCCGCCAGCAGGAAATCTCTGCAGATGACGCCCGCGAACTGATCAACGACCGACCGCCGGGTTCGCTGCAGGTGCTCGACGTTCGCCAGCCTGCGGAATACAAGGAATTTCATCTCCCTGGAGCAATCCTCGTCCCCTTGAACAGTTTGAGCGAGCGGATCGACGAGTTGAATCCAGCCAGCGAAACCGTGGTCTATTGCCGCTCCGGAGCACGGAGCAATGCCGCCAGCCAGTTTCTTCGCAACCAGGGCTTTGCCAAGGTGCTCAACATGCGCGGGGGGATCATCCAGTGGCAGGGAGAAAAGGCGACCGGCGGCGAAAAACAGGGCCTGGATTACTTTATTACCGGAACCTACGACAGCGCCTTCACCATGGCCTACAGCATGGAGGCCGGCCTGCAACAGTTTTACCAGATCCTTGCTCGCTCCGCCAAAGACCCTGAGGTTGCTGAACTCCTTGACAA
>JAZBOD010000179.1:0-6109 GCA_036350955.1 Desulforhopalus sp.
CCGCCACTGCCCTTGACGGCATCAAGCACATCAAGCCAGCTCAGGGTCTCCTGGCTGTTAATCCGCAGGATGACATCATCAGCCTGTATACCGGCCAGCTCAGCTGGAGATTCGGCATTGACCCGACCGATCCGGGTGGTATCGACTGAGGTGGGTACCCCGACAAAGAGGAATACACCAAAGAACAGCACCACGGCAAAGGCGAGATTGAAAATCGGCCCGGCAAGGACAATCAGGAAGCGCTGCCACACTGTCTTGTAGGCAAAAGAGCGCTGCCGGTCCTCGGCAGAGGCTTCCTGTTCGTCGGGATTTTCGCCGAACATTTTGACAAAGCCGCCCAGGGGAAAGGCGGAGACAACATATTCGGTCTCGCCGACCACCCGGCCGAACAGTCTGGGACCAAAGCCTAACGAGAATTTCAGAACCCGCACGCCAAAGAGTTTGGCGAAAATAAAGTGTCCCAGTTCGTGAACAAAAATCAACAAACCGAGGACTAAGATAAAAGAGAATAAGGTGTTCATAATCACCGTTGTCGTGCCGCCCAGGTCATGACTGGACGGGCAAGTTTGCACCTTGCCAAGTCATTTCTTGTCTTTTAGAAGTGAATATTGTCCAGGTACGTATACCCCCTTTAACGGAGGTGTTAGTTTCTTTTGCCGAGAAGTGCAGCGGCCTGTTGCCGGGCAAGCTGGTCTGCAGCAAGGATCTCTTCAAGACTGTCATCGTTCCCCGGATCTACGATATCCATTGTTCGGGCAACTGTCTCGGCAATTTCTGGAAAAGCTATCCGTCCCTCAAGAAAAGCGGCAACTGCCACCTCGTTGGCGGCGTTGAGCACGGTCGGCAGGATACCTCCCTCACGGAGTGCGGCAAAGGCCAGACCGAGGGCCGGAAAACGCTGCAGGTCAGGTTGGTGAAAATCGAGCCGGGCACACTGGCCGAGGTTGAGGGCAGGCAGTTCCAGGGGCAGACGGGCTGGATAGGAGAGGGCATAGGCAATAGGGATCCGCATGTCGGGAATGCCCAATTGGGCAATCACCGAGCCATCACGGTATTCGACCAGGGAGTGCACCACCGACTGGGGGTGAACCACCACTTCGATCGCCTCCGGATAAACATCAAACAGCCACCGGGCTTCGATCACCTCAAGACCCTTGTTCATCAAGGTCGCAGAATCAATGGAGATCTTTTCCCCCATCCGCCATCTCGGGTGGTTGAGAGCCTGCTCGCGGGTCACCCGCTGCAGGGCATCCCGCTCAAGTTCCCGGAACGGCCCGCCGGAGGCGGTGAGGATAATTTTCTGCAGGTCCCGGCGACGGCCGGCCTCGAGCGCCTGGAAAATTGCTGAATGCTCCGAATCCACCGGGATCAGCCGAACCCCGCTGGTGCGGACTGCGGCCATGACGATTTTTCCGGCCATGACCAGGCTCTCCTTGTTAGCCAGGCCGACATCCTTGCCGGCGCTGATTGCCGCCAGGGTAGGAAGCAGGCCGGCGGCACCGACGATCGCGGAAATGACCATCTCGGCGGCTGGGTGCGCCGCCACCAGGCAGGCCCCCTCGGTGCCGTGGACGATCCGCTGGTGAAAAGACCGGGGCAGCAGATCTTTTAGCAGCCTGGCTTTTTCGCGGTCGGCGACCGAGATCAGCTCCGGCGAGAACTCGAGAACCTGCCCGGCAAGGAGTGCGACATTTCCGCCGGCGGCCATGGCGAGGATTTGGTAACGGTCCGGAAATTTTCTGACCACCTCGAGGACATTGACGCCAATCGAGCCGGTGGCACCGAGAAGTGATATCGGCTTCATCAGGACACCGAGAAGTGCAGGAGATAGTAGAGTACCGGACAGACAAAAAGGAGCGAATCGGCCCGATCGAGGATACCGCCATGGCCAGCCAGGCAGCTTCCTGAATCCTTGGTCCCGGTGCCGCGCTTGATGATCGACTCGGTCAGATCGCCGGCAATGCCGATAAGACCTAAGAAGATTGCCGAAAAAATCAGCAGCGGCCAGTGAACTTCGTCAAGCAGCAAGAGGGCAAAAAAGGCCGCAGTAACAACCCCGGCGGCAATCCCTGCCAGAGCCCCTTCAACCGTCTTGTTCGGGCTGATATTCGGACAGAGTTTGCGGCGGCCGCAGGCCCTGCCGACAAAATAGGCGGCACTGTCCGAGCCGGCGGTAATCGCCGTGGCGATAATCAACCAGCTCGCTCCCTCCGGAAGTTCCCGGAGAAGGAGCACATGGGCACCGAGAAAACCAATATATACGGTGCCAAAAACCAGCCGGCAAAACAGCGTAAAGCTGTCACTCAGCTCCTTGTAGCGAAAGAGAAAGTAGCCGGTCATCGCCAGAAAGGTCAAGAGCAGGGCCCAGGGCAAAACCTCTGGCCGGGGGAAAAGAGCGACGGCCAGAACCGGTCCGGCAAGAAGCAGATTAACCACCCACCGCTCAACCGGCGGGAGGTGTCGGGAGTCGACCATCCGGGCGTATTCGTCGGCGGCGATCAGCACCACCACCGCCACCACCGTTGAAAAGAGCAACCCCGGTCCATAGAGGACCAGAAGCAGCCAAAACCCAGCGATGAACAGCCCGGGAACGATCCTTTTCATTGGTTATCCCGCATCGAGCTGCTCCCCGGTCCGCCCGAAACGTCTCTCCCGCGACTGGTAATCGGCCAGAGCCTGAATAAGGACATCTCTTCGAAAATCAGGCCACATGACACTGGTGAAATAGATCTCGGCGTAGGAGAGCTGCCAGAGAAGGAAATTGGAGAGCCGTGCCTCACCGCCTGTTCTGATCAGCAGATCAGGGTCGGGCATCTCTCTGGTGTCGAGACGCTCGGAGATACTCTGCTCATCGATCGCCTCAGGATCGAGGCTTTTCTCCTGGCAGGCCCGGGCCAGTTCTCTGGCTACCCGCACCAGTTCGTCACGACTGCCGTAGCTCAGGGCAAGATTTAAGGTCATCGTGGTGTTGGCCGCGGTGGCACTGGTGGTGCGGTGCAGAGCCTGGCGAACATTTTCCGGCAGGCGGGAAATATCCCCGATAGTGCGCAGGCGGATGTCGTTTTTGACCATCCGGGACAACTCCGTGTCAAGATATCTCCTGAGAATATTCATCAACCCGGTGACCTCAGCCGCCGGACGGCGCCAGTTTTCCGAGGAGAAGGCGTAAAGGGTCAAGAAAGGGATCCCCAGTTCCCGGCATACCTCGACAATATCCCGCACCGAATCGGCACCGACTTTGTGCCCGTACAGCCGGGGCTTGCGCCGCTGCTGGGCCCATCGGCCGTTACCATCCATGATAATGGCCAGGTGGCGAGGCAAACGATGCTGGTCGAAGACTGCGGGACCGGTCATAGGACTATGATTATTCCACGGGAAGCTCAGAAAAACCGTACCGACGGGCCCGAAATCAGACCTCCATCACCTCTTTTTCTTTGTTGGCAGTGTACTCGTCGATCTGTTTAATATGGCTGTCGGTCTCACTCTGGGCATCATCTTGATATTTGAACAGCTGGTCCTCGGAGATCAGCTTCTCCTTTTTGCCCTTTTTCAAAGCCTCGATCGCATCGCGACGGATTCCACGGATCGCCACCCGATACTCTTCGGCAATCTTTTTCACCGATTTGACCAGGTCACGTCGCCTTTCCTCGGTAAGCTGAGGGATATTCAGGCGAATAACCTTGCCGTCGCTCATCGGATTCAGGCCGATATCGGACTTGAGAATCGCCTTTTCAATGGCCGGCATCATCTGCGGGTCCCAGGGCTGGATAGCGATCATCCGGCTCTCCGGAACGGTAATGGTCCCGACCTGATTGATCGGCATGGTACTGCCGTAGGCATCCACCGAGATCCCGTCGAGAATCGCCAGTGAGGCGCGACCGGTCCGCACCTTGGCCAGTTCCTTTTTGAAACCCTCGACACTTTTCTCCATTTTTTCCGACATTTCCAGCAGCACATCCTCCATATTCGTCACCCCTTCTCGCTTTTGGATTACTGGTGCGGTTCGCTACACGGTGATCAGGGTACCGACCTGGTCACCGTGAACGGCACGTCTAATATTCCCGGGTATCCAAATATTGAGGACCATGATCGGCAACCGGTCCTCCTTGGCCAGGGCAATACCGGCGGCATCCATCACCCGCAGGCCTTTTTTGAGAACATCGTCGTAGGTCAATTGCTCGTACTTCACTGCCTCCGGATGAATGAGCGGGTCGCGGTCGTAGACACCATCAACCTTAGTCGCCTTGATCACCACATCGGCATCGATCTCCAGGGCGCGGAGCACCCCTGCCGAGTCGGTGGTGAAATAGGGGTTGCCGGTGCCGGCGGCAAAGATCACCACCCTGCCCTTTTCAAGGTGGCGGGTCGCCCGTCGCCGGATATACGGCTCAGAAACCGACTGCATCGGGATAGCCGACATCACCCTGGTGATCACCCCGGCCCGCTCCAGGGCGTCCTGCATTGCCAGACTGTTCATCACCGTGGCGAGCATCCCCATATTGTCGGCGGTGGTGCGGTCCATACCTTTGCTCGCGCCAGCGACGCCACGGAAAATATTTCCGGCACCGATCACCAGGCCAAGCATGACCCCATCTTCAACCAGCGCTTTGACTTCGGCAGCAACATACTCCAGCACCTGGGTGTTGATACCGTAGGCATCTTCTCCCATCAGCGCTTCACCGCTGAGTTTGAGCAATACCCTCTGGTACTTTAACGGTTCGGTCATCGTCTCTTCCTGTCAGGTGAGGGTGAGGGGGGGAACAGCGCAACGCGAGACAGGCGGTCGCAGAAACGACCGCCTGGGAGCATCAGTTACTCAACACCAACCTGGAATCGGGCGAACCGTTTGACGGAGATATTTTCGCCAATCCGGCCGACCAGCTCGGTAAGCAGGTCCTGGATGGTGATATCAGGATTCTTGACAAATTTCTGTTCGAGAAGCACCACCTCGGCGAGAAACTTCTCAATCTTGCCGGTTACCATTTTTTCGGCAATCGCCTGGGGTTTGCCAGCGTCTAGCGCCTGCTGGACATAGATCTCCTTTTCCCGGGCGATGGTTTCCGCGGCAACCTCTTCCCGGGAGACGGCAAGGGGGTTGGCGGCGGCGATATGCATAGCAATATCCTTTGCCGCCTGGCGAAAATCGTCGTTTTTGGCGACGAAATCGGTCTCACAACCCAGTTCAACCATTACCCCCAGTTTACCGCCGGCGTGGATATAGGTTTCAACCACCCCTTCGCTGGTTGCCCGGCCGGCCCGCTTGGCGGCAACCATCAAACCTTTCTGCCGGAGCAGATCCACCGCTTTCTCCATATCGCCATCGGTTTTTTCCAGAGCCTTCTTACAGTCCATCATCCCGGCCTGGGTCTTATCCCGTAAATCCTTTACCATCTTACTGGTGATCGTCATGCTCCTTCTCCTTATTTCAATGAACAACCTCAGGCCAGGGACGCTCCCACCCGGGCTCAGCATACAAAAAGAGGGGCAGTCCTCGTGACAGCCCCTCTTCTCTTCTCAATATGGGTTTCTTCCGGAGCCGGCCATTTTCTGCTCTTCAGCGTTACTCCTCGGCCGGTACCTCAGTTTCCGCCTCTTGGGCATCGTCAGCCATCTCCTGCCCGGCGTCGGCCATCGCCGCAGTGATTGCTTCGTCACTGGCATCCTCTCCATCACGCATCGCCTGGCCGGCGAGGATCGCTTCGGCGATGTGATGGGTGAGCAGCCGGATTGAGCGGATTGCATCATCATTGCCGGGGATGACATAATCGACACACTCCGGATCGCAGTTGGTGTCCGTTACCGCAACCACCGGAATCCCGAGTTTTTTCGCTTCACTGACCGCAATCGCCTCCTTTTTCGGATCAACAACAAAGAGAACGGTGGGAATGTTGCGCATATCCTTGATACCGCCGACATTTCGCTCAAGCTTGATCCTCTCTTTTTCCATCAGGAGAATCTCTTTTTTCGGAAAACGGTTGATCGAGCCGTCCAACTGCATCGATTCGATCGCTTTCAGCCGGTCAATGCTGTTCTTGATGGTCTGAAAATTGGTGAGCATTCCCCCCAGCCAGCGGTGATCGACATAGTACATGCCGCACCTCTTGGCCTC
>JAZBOD010000180.1:0-4316 GCA_036350955.1 Desulforhopalus sp.
CCTTAACGTTGTGTCTAATTCGAGATTCCATTGGTCCCGGTTATGCTCCAGGTGATAGGCGCCGTGAACCACCGGCATGCCGCCCCTTTCGATATTGTTCACCAGAAAGTCGAGATAACCGATCCGCTGGGAGATGGTCTGGGCCAGTAACTCGGCCCCCGCCGGCAGGCGGAGATCGGCGGCAATGGTCAGATAACTGTACCCCGCAGCACTGAACTCTTCCTCCATTGCCGCAACTGATTCAGGCCAGTCGTACACCGGAAGAACCAGGGTAACCCCCTGTTTGCCAAATCGGTGGGCAATGGCCCGGCCGATAGGGCGACTGGCTCCGGCAATCATCGCACAGCGATTGGCAAAAGTCATCGGCATGCCTAGAGCACCCTGTTCAGCCACGGCTGACCAGGATCTTTAACCGGGCGATCCTCCTGGGTTGACCGCCGCAGGCCAAAAAGGGCGAGGATATCCTCATCCATGCAGAGCCGGTAGTCGTCGGAGGCGATGACGTTCGCGTTGACCGGGTCAATCAGCCGGGAGGAGATGTAGAGGATTTGGTTGCTCCTGGAGAAGGTGCCCACCAGGATGGCCTGGGCCTCCTGGCTGCCCCGCAGCCGGTTGAGGTCGCGGCTGAGGACGGTCTCCCCGGCACGGGGGTTTATCTCAAGAGTTTCTGCCAGTTTGATTTCCCGAACACTGTAACCGAGTTGTACCAGGCGGGAACTGACATGTTCCTGGAGGATACGGCCAAAACCTGAAGTTGATTCAAGATCGTTGTTGTCGACAAAGGTGGTGACCAGAATCGGCATTTCCGGTTGGCCAAAGACCAGTGGCGGAAGGGCCTGATCAGTAAGATTTTCGGCAATGCCGTAAGAAAACTGGATAAGATTGGTGGAAGAACCAAGGACCCTTGCCAGTGGAGTACAGTTGAGGCGGGCACAGCCACCAATAGATCCGGCCAGGAGTAAGGTCAGCACAACCAACCTGGCAAGACTGGCAACAGATTGCCGGGAGCAAAACCGGTCGGGACTGCTGTTCATGAGTGTCTCGCCCTCATCTGAAGTCTCCTCAAGTGGGTGGCTTCTGGTTATCCTCTGCCGGGTTTGGTTGAACCTGCGGGAAGCCGGATATCAGGCGGCAGTCGTCGCTGGCCAATGCGGCTTAGAGGTTCTCGTTATGATCCGGAACAGTTACCGTAGCTGGTGGATCCGGCACCTTGCTGAGGATTGCCACTGTCGCGGCCTTTTCCGGGGAAGAGGCGCTGGTCAACTGGATGGTTTTGCTCTTGGACAAGTTCTCCTGATAATGCCAGAAATCGCGGTCATTGATGTAGTATATATCCGAAGCCCGGAAGAGATAGTGGTTATCCCTGATCATCGAAGTGGTGATGATTACCTCATGCCGGCTGTGGGTTGCCATGGTGCTGTTGGCAACATCTGCGGCGATGCCCCCGGCCAGGATACGCAGTTCGCTGGGCGCGTTGCGCAAAACCAGGATCGCGGCAGAGAGGCCGGTCAATACTCCGGGTTGGATGGTCCGGACCCGGTTAGCCCGGTGTCGCACCACCTGGACCTTGTAGAGCACTTTGATCGCCTCGCCATGGTCATGATTGCTGGTCGGTACACCGTAGTCGACCAGGTTGGTGATCAATAAATCGCGAAAGGCCTCGTTAAAAGCGCTGACCTGGCCGGGAGCGCATATTTCCCCTTCGTCACCGCAGGTCTCTTCGACAAAAACGGCCTGAGTGATATGATCACTCTGGATCAGCTGCTTATTGATTCGGCCGGCGAGGTCATAAGCCAGCACTTCCCAATGCTGCGAGGCTTGAAGTTTTTTCTGCTGGGAATAGGGGTGGTTGACCGGCTCAGGAATTCGTGAGGCGCAGGCCGTGACCGTTGCCGCCAGAATAAAAAGGAGGAGCGCAGTGCGCATGGCAATTCTCCACTATGATATTGAATAGACTGTAAACTGTATCGGACGAAGATCGAAAAAGTAAAGAAAAATATGTGAGGGAGAATGAGGCATTTGCAAAACGCGGATTTTTGTTCAAAATCAAGGCATGCGAATAATTTTACCACAGGCATAGTTGATATTTGAACATCACCCAGAGTTTGGCAAAAAGCGTAGTTTTGCCAATGGCTCAAAACAGCTCTATGTGTTATCTCTGCCGATTGTGGTTATACTGTCGGCTGAGAAGGGGCCGATCAGCTAACCTGTCCGCCAAAAAAACCGAGAACCGATGTCCATAGATCTACATATTCACTCATATTTTTCCGATGGAACCATGACCCCAACCGAACTGGTTGGTCTTGCCTGCAGGAAAGGTCTGCGGGCCATTGCCCTTACCGACCATGACACGCTTGAGGGCTTTGGCGAGGCGGAAAAGGCCGGAGAGGGGACAGGTCTCGAGGTCATGGTCGGGGTTGAGCTGAGTGTCAGCCACGAACAATACCAGCTGCATCTTCTTGGTTACGGTTTTGACGGTGACGACCCAGGGCTGCAAAAATGTCTGGCGCTTCTGCAGCAGGGCCGGGTGGAGAGAAACCGGCGAATCCTTGAAAAACTGAAAAACCTGGGCATTGACCTCTCCTTTGAAGAGCTCCATTCTCTTGCCGGCCAAGGACAGTGCGGCAGGCCGCATATCGCCATGCTGCTTCGCCGAGGAAAAGTGATCCATTCCATGGAAGAGGCTTTCTCCACCTATCTGGGCAGAGGGGGCGCAGCCTACTGCAGCCGTTTTTCCTACCAGCTGCACGAAGCTATTGCAATAATACGTAAAGCCGGCGGGCTGACTGTTTTGGCCCATCCCCTGCATACCTTCGGTGAGCCGGCAAAACTTGCGGCAGCTCTGCCTCTCTTTATGGATCTCGGTCTTGACGGAATTGAAGCCTATTACCCAACGCATAGCCGGCGGCACCGGCAGGACCTGGTGGCCATCGCCGCCCATTTCGGTTGTCTGACCACCGGAGGCAGTGATTTTCACGGTGCACTTCGCCCACAAACCACCCTGGCCGGTGGCAAAAATCTCTCGGTACCCGACACAGTATTGCAGGAGATGAAACAGCGTCTTGCCAAAAGGCGACAAACCGTTTGAAGGATATCAACCGATGAGCATGTACTCAATTCTGGTGGTCGACGATGAGCCGAACTATCTTGTCGTCCTCTCGGAACTTCTCAAAGATGAAGGTTTTGAGGTTTATACCGCCGCCGAAGGCGAAAGTGGCTTGCAGATCGTCGAAAATGTCGACCTTGATCTGGTTATCACCGACATGCAGATGCCCGGTATAAACGGTTTGCAGCTGCTCGAACGGGTCA
This sequence comes from Desulforhopalus sp., assembly GCA_036350955.1. Taxonomy (GTDB): domain Bacteria; phylum Desulfobacterota; class Desulfobulbia; order Desulfobulbales; family Desulfocapsaceae; genus Desulforhopalus_A. The sequence goes on from JAZBOD010000180.1 coordinate 3,310, forward strand.
AGGAGAAGAAAGAGGAGTTGCCGGTGATTGTCATTACCGCCTTTGCCGAAGTGGATAAGGCGGTCGAAGCGATGCAGGCCGGGGCGTTCAGTTATCTGGCCAAACCGTTTTCCAATGACGAACTGATTGTTACCCTGAAGAAGGCCGCTCATCACTACTCTCTGGTGCGGGAAAATACCCGACTGCGTGATGAAATTCATGGCAGAAGCGGATTTGCCGGGATGGTCGGCAAGAACGCCAAAATGCTCCAGGTTTACCAATTGATTGAGAAAGTTGCGCCTACCCATGCCTCGGTTCTGATCACCGGGGAAAGCGGCACCGGCAAGGAGTTGGTTGCCAAAGCAATTCATGTCAACAGCCCACGGCGAACCCAACCCTTTATCGCCGTCAACTGCGCCGCCCTGTCGCAGAACCTTTTGGAGAGCGAACTCTTCGGTCACGAAAAAGGGGCTTTTACCGGGGCAGTGGCGATGCGCAAAGGTCGCTTTGAACTGGCCGATAAGGGGACGATCTTTCTCGATGAAATTGGCGAGATCCCCCTGGCATTACAATCGAAACTGCTGAGAGTTCTCCAGGAGAAGACCTTTGAACGGGTTGGCGGAAGCAAAACCATTGAAGTCGATGTCCGGGTAATCAGTGCCTCGAACCGTGACCTCCGCGAAGAAGTTGCCACCGGCCGCTTCCGGGAAGATCTCTTCTACCGGCTCAACGTCATTCCGGTCAATTTGCCGGCACTTCGGGAGAGAATGGACGATATGCGTCCGCTTACCGAATTTTTCCTTGAAAAATACCGCAAGGAATTGGCCAAACCTGAGCTGGGAATCTCCCAGGAAGCCTTAAAATTATTGATGAAACTTCCCTGGGAGGGCAATATTCGTGAGCTGGAAAACACCATTGAGCGGGCGGCGATCCTCTGCAGCAATGATCTGATCGAGGCAGAAGATGTCCAGCCCGATGCCCTCTACGCCGATGGTGCGCAGCAATGGGGCGAAGATATCGATCTGCAG
>JAZBOD010000181.1:0-4978 GCA_036350955.1 Desulforhopalus sp.
CTGGGCGCGGACCTCCTGAATAATCTGCTCCCTTTCGGCAATCTGGTCCAGCTGGATCTGTCGGTAGGAAATCCATTTCTGGGTATAGGCATTTTTTTCGCTGCGACGAAACAGGTCGGTGTTGCTGCTCAGTCTTGCCGTCCAGATCTCTTCGTCAAAGCCAAAATCGAGATCTTCGCCAGTCTGGCTGTAGCCGAGCTGCAGGTCCAATTGCGGCAGGAGGTTTTTTTCCGCCAGAACAAGCTGACGCTCTGTTTCGCTGATCCGTCTTCTGGTTTGTTCCAGTTCAATCCGGTTGGCAAGGGCAATCTTGACTGCTTCTGTTTCTTCCAGGGCAATCGGCTGGTAGCTGATTGGCGCGGTGATGGTGATATCCCCGCTCTGCGACAAGGCCAGGAGCCGTTTCAGCTCATCAAGGGTATTGGCGCGGGATTCGCGACGTAAGGTGAGGCCGTTTTCAACATTTTTTATACGAATTTCAGCTCGATAAAGATCAATAGCGGTGATCACTCCAGCCTTTTCCTTAATTTTTGCCAGGGCAAGGTGCGCCTGCAGTGCTGCCAGTTGTTTCTCCTGCAAATCAATTTGCCGGTCATTCAGCAGGGCACGGTAGACCGCTTGTACAGTCTGGAGCACCGTGCCGGCCTGCTGGGAATGGAAGGAGAGTGTGGCGTCCTGATAGGCGTAGAGACTGCTCTGCACACCATCGAGGGCAAACTCTTTACCGGCTCCTCGCAGCAGAGGGAGATCGAGTCTAAACTCAACCCCTGCCTGGTTTTCACGGTTTTGCCCGCCAACGAACGGGTCGAGAGAAAGGTTGACGCCGGTGGAAAATCGGCGGGAAAAACTGGCCCCCGCCCGCCAGACCTCCTCAGAGTCGGAACTGTACCCGGTCTGCACTGCCGGAACTATCTTGAGCTGGAACTCTTCCTGCTGACTATTGTAGGTTATTTGGTTTGATTCAAGACCTAACCTCGCCCTGTTCAGGGAGCGGTTATTGGCCAGGGCATGCTGAATTGCTTGGTCGAGGGTAAGAACACTCTGCTGTTCAGCAGCATGCGCGGCACAGAAGCCGGAGGAGTCGATTGCCGTGAGAAAAAGCCAGGTGATGAGCGTGCAGCAGATCAAGGTTCTTTTCACTGAGAATCTCTCATGTCTTCAGGCAGGGAGCCTTTGCCGGATTCTTTTTCCGCCTTATCCCGGGAGATCAGCTCAGGATTGCGCACGGCAGGCCGGTTAGCGGTTACAGACGGTCGAGGATCGAGCTGACCAGGTTGACACTGGCCCGCGCCTTCCTCTTTTCCTCATCGACAATCGGTTTCATTTGGGTCCGCAACTGCGAGCGGTTTTTCCAGCATTGCACAATCAGCTTGGTGAGGGATTCGGTATTCAGCTGCTCAAAGGTGATGGTGTAGTCCCCCATGCCGATGGTGTTGATGAACCCGGCACTTTTCGGGTAGGCATTGATATTGACCATCGGGGTATTCACGGCGGCACAGAATATCAGGGTATGGGTCCTGAGTCCCGCGTGGATATCCACTTTGCTGAGCAGACCGGCGAGTTCCTGGTACGTGTAGTCACAATTGCCGACAATCCGGATTCGTTGGCCGTGGCGACTGAGATTGACGCACTCTCGAGTGATGGCCATATCCATTATCTGGCTGACGGTAAACAGAATATCGACATTGAGGGTATCTATTAAGCGATCGGCGGTTTCAGCAATGATCTTGCAGAAATCCTGCCGGTTCATCTTTCCCTGCTGATTGAAATCATCAATATAGGCGTTGACGTTCAGGCCAATAGTCCCCTGTGGATTGGTGAACAGGCCCTCTTTACGGATTATTTCATCCAATCGGCCGGCGGCGGGGATTTCGGTGTTCAGGGCACAATCGGCATGAATAACTACCTCGGGGTGGTTGATCTGCAAACGATCAAGCAATTCTTTAGTTCTGCTGTCCCGGGTGATTACTAGAGGCGAGTTCTCCAGAACCTTTCGCAGGGCGTGACCTCCGGCCTGTCGATCGATTGGCCCAATACTGCCGTTATACAGGATAATGGGAATATTTTTATTCTTACAGAAAGGGGCAAACAAAGAGATGGAAAAGAGATTGTTGACAAAAGGGTTGTAGAGTTTGCGGTCAAAAAGGATGTTGTCGACGATCAGGACCATCTGGGTATCGGTCATCGCCCGGTACATTGGCCAGCCAAGATTTTTCAGGGCGAGGTTCCAGGGAAGGAGGCCGATCGGTTCAACCCTGTGGTGGCCGAAGTTTTTGCGGATAAAGTCCGGGCTCAGGGTGGGAATTTTGAAATGGATATCCGACCGCAGCAGGGCAAAGTCGTCGAGCATATTGCCGAGAATGGCGTTGTCACCGGCATTGCGGCCGGAATTGTTTCCGAGAATGGTGATGGTTTTCATAAAAGTCTCCGTTATTTTCCCTGTATTTTCATCCAGCCCTGAGCGACGTACCAGTCGGCGGTCTCGATCAGACCATCCCGGTTGGAGTAGTGAGGTTTATAGCCAAGGACATTGCGCATTTTGCTGACATCGAAATGGCGGTCTTTGGAATAGAACGCGACTCGCCGGCGGTAAATTGGTGGTTCGATGTGCAATGGTTTGCAGATCAGTTCACATAAGTCGGCAACCAGAAAAAACGGGCCGATCGGCAAACGGATGATCTTGGTTTTGACCTGGAAATGTTCGGCTATGATCTGGGCTATGTCAGCCACGGGAATTGCCTCGTCCCCTCCGCAGACAAAGGTTTCGCCTTTGGCGGCGGGGTGGGTTGCGGCGACGAGAAAGGTGTTGGTCAAATCATCGACGTGCACGAGATGATACATGCATTTTCCCTTTCCGAGAAGCGGGAAATAGGGGCGGGTAGCCATCTTAAACAGTTTCAGCAGGCGCCGGTCACCGGGGCCATAAATGGCGGCAGGGCGGATGATAGTATAGTCAAGGGGGGTATTTGCTGCGAAATCGTTCAACCACAGTTCCGCCTCGAGTTTGGTGCGCTGGTACCCATCGCCGGGGCCGTATGGATATTCTTCGGTCGCCGGTGGGTTGGCGATGTGGCCATGCACGCCAAAGGTGGAGATATGGACAAAACGTTTAAAATCAGGATTTTTGATGACTTCGTTGGCGATAATCTGGGTACTTCGGACGTGGACGTTCCAATAATCCTGTTCGGTGCTTTTTGCTTCGCGGAAGGCCGCCGCCACATGAAAGACGTAGTGTTGTCCCTGCAGCGCCTGGCGCATGGTCTCTTCGTCAAAGACCTCGCCCCGGAACCAGGTGATCGGCAGACCTTCCAGAGGGGTCAGGTTTGAACTGGGCCGGGCGACGGCACTGACCTTGAGCCCAGCGGCGACCAGTTTTTTGGTCAGGTTGATACCGGTAAATCCGGTTGCACCGGTCACCAGGACGGGTGTTTCCGCAGGGATTGTGCAGTAATTTTGGGTCATCAGGCTTGTACTCCGTATGGAAGAGGTCATTGCAGATTCGAAGATCAAGGGCATTCACAGCCGATGGATGGATCATCTCTCTGGTTATGGAAAGGTCACTTTAGGCATGCCGCTGTTTTATCGGGGGTAGATGTACCATTTTTTCCCCCTGTACTAAACAGGAAAAAGCCGGGCGACAGAGCTCCCGATCTCTTCGGGGGCAGAGGAATTCTCCAGTGGGTCGGGACGGGGACGAACTACCGGTATCTTACTACTTTTGCCGGGCTGCCAAAGGAAATGCTTTTTGCCGGCTGATCTTTGTTGACCAGCGAATGTGCGCCAATAATTGCTCCTTGGCCTACCTCGACACCGTCAAGAACTACGGTGTGAGCGCCTAGCCAGGCACCGTTTTCAACCCGTATGCCGCCTTTACGGGTTACTCCCTGCTTGATTATCGGCAGATCAGGGTCGCTGTAATTGTGGCTGCCGGCAGCGGAGAGATAGCAGTATGCGGCGATCAGGACATCTTCACCTATGGTCAGGCTGGAATCGGTGCCAAAAAGACAATTGGCGCCAATACTGGCTCCCTTGCCAACGCGAATAGTCTCTCCCCTGGAACGGAAAATCGTATTCCGCCCGATGGTGACCTTCTCTTCGAGAATGATTTGTGCCTGCTCACCACGGGCATCGAAACAACAATTATCTTCTATTGCCACATTATTGCCGATAACAATTTTCCCGGGACAGCGAAACAGCACATTCCGGCCGATCATTACTCCACGCCCAAATGATCGAAAGAGAAAGCGATAGAGTTTTTGACGAAGAAAATAGCCAACACCTCCTGGTATCCAGGAACAGATGCCAAAGATCAGTTCGTAGAGGGCCAGTTGGAGATAGGAGTCGGAGCCGACCGCCAGCCGCATGTAGCTTTTCAAAGGACCTTCCCCGGTCGTCACCTGCTCGCTGAAAGCGGTATACCGATATTCGTCTTGCTGGCTCATCTCCTCCCCATTCGCTGCATTGCGGCTTCTGCCATTACTCTCGGTACCTCCATTGTCGGCACCAGGTGCAGACAAGAAGAAATAATCTGGTCTTTGGCAACTGGCCATCGATAACCCGATTTATGTTGCCAGCTTTGTTGGTGATGCGCAAGGCCTGACCTTATCTGGCTGGGAGACTGGCCGGACGGCGGTCAAACTATTCCCTTCTGGTGAAGATGGCAAGTTTTTTGCTCAACAGTAGGGCTGTAGGCTCAGCGCCATTATGGCTCGAGACCTGTCTCGGAAATGCCAGAATCGGTCTATGGCTTTTTAGCCAGCGCAGCCTGGAAGGAGAAAATAGCTGCAACGCACATAAATTTTGCCGGTTACTTTAACTGCGGTGTGACCGATTAATTGTTTTTTGTCGCTCTGGTTGGCGACCCCGAATGTTTCTGTTGAGAAAATAGAGGAGAACAGCGCCGCCCAACGCGAGGACGAAAGCTGTTGCGAGGAGGGTGTAGTCCATTTCGACCACCGCACCGCCAAAAAGAATAAAG
>JAZBOD010000182.1:0-5016 GCA_036350955.1 Desulforhopalus sp.
CCGGCCTTCCTGCTCAGCGGCACCGCGCAGAGCGAGTGGTCATTCGGCCCGTTCTTTCTCGGCTGTATCGCCTTAAGCGTTATCGTTACCCAGCTGTTTAACGCATCACGCGGCAGTATTCTGTTGCCGGCGGTGTTTCATTTCACCTTGATGAACCCGGTCTTTCCGGATGCTCAGCCCTATGATACCTGGCTGTTGATCGCGGCCGCTGCCGGGGTTGTCTGGTTCAATCGTCAGGCGATGTTCACCAGGCACGGGGCGGTGACCGAGGTGATTCCGCAATCCCGGGGGAGGGTGAATAGATGAATGCTCCAGCCAGAGCCCTGTTTGGCTCCTGCCTTTTTGTCTTGATCCTCGGCCTTGCCGCCAATAACGGTGCGGGTCTTACCCAGGCCGGGGCGTTTCAGGCTGAACTTGACAGCCTGCGCCATGAGTACGGATTCCCTGGCGCCACCGCTGCCTATGTTCTGGCCGATGGTACTGGCGGGGAGGCCGCCACCGGGTTTGCCGACTGCGAGACGGCAACGGTGATGACTCCCCGGTCGCGGCTGCTGTCGGCGAGTATCGGCAAAACCTATCTCGCCGCCGTTGCGGTGGCCCTGGCCGATGAGGGCTGGCTTAACCTTGATCTGCCGGTCTCCTTCTGGCTTGGCGATCAGCTGTGGTTCCAACGCCTGCCCAACCACAGTGAGATCACCATGCGGCACCTGCTCACCCACAGCTCAGGTCTGGCCGATCACGTCTATTCCGAGCGATTCATCGCTGAAGTCGCCCACCGCTGGCGGGAGCCGGACAACCCGTTTCCTCCATTGGCGTTGATCGACTACAGCCTGGACACCCTACCGTTGTTTGCCGCGGGCAGGGGCTGGGCCTACTCCGACAGTGGCTATATCCTTGCCGGTCTGGTTATCGAGGCCGCCACCGGGAGGGACTGTTTTCAGGAGGTCACCGAGCGTTTTCTGGTTCCCCTCGGTTTGACTGAGACCAGTCAGGCTAATCGCCGTGATCTGCCCGGGCTTGCCTCCGGATATTTGGCGGCCGATAACCCGTTTGGTTTTCCAGAAAAAACCACCGCTGAAAATGGGGAACTGCTCTGGCATCCCGGCCTTGAATGGACCGGTGGCGGCTGGCTGAGTACCTCTCGGGATCTTGCCCGCTGGGGGGCAGCGCTTTTTGGCGGGAGGGTGTTGCCGGAGGAGGCGCTGGCCGAAATGCTGCGGGCGGTGCCAATCAGCTTGGAGAGCGATGCCATCGAGTACGGTGCGGGCGTTGCCATCTCCCGCAAAGGCCTCCATGGTCCGGTCTATGGCCATGGCGGCTGGATACCGGGTTACACCTCCAGCCTGCGTTATTACCCGGACCATGGGGTGACCGTTGCCCTGCAGATCAATACCGATATCGGCATCGTTGACGGCGGCAGTGAGGTGATTGCGGCGATCGAAAGGCGCCTGGCCGAGGTGGCAATTGCAATTGCTGAAAAGAGTGTTGCTCAAATAAGTCAATAGTGGCAAGAGGGATGAACAATCTGCAACCTTATGGTCTCAGCAAAGCCATGCGCAACGATCTCCATACCATCCTCGGGGCAGGTGGTGTCCTCGGTCGCGAGCTGATGCGAGAACTCGCCGTCTATACCGACCGTATCCGCCTGGTGCGCCGTCATCCACAGCCGCCGTCCACAGCCGGCATCGAAGCCTGCGCCGCCGATCTCCGCGACCCTGGGCAGGTCGCCGATGCCGTGCGCGGTTCGGCGGTTGCCTATCTGGTTGCCGGCCTGCCCTACCGGACTGCGGTGTGGCAGGCCGAATGGCCGCTGATCATGGACAACGTCATCACCGCCTGCCGGCAGCACTCGGTCGGTCTGGTCTTTTTTGACAATGTTTACCTCTATGGTCGCGTCGATGGACCGATGACCGAAGAGACTCCGGTCAACCCCTGCAGCGCCAAAGGTGAGATTCGGGCGCGGATTGCCGCAATGCTGATGGCAGAGATCCGTGCCGGCAATATCTGCGGCCTGATTGTCCGTGCCGCCGATTTTTATGGACCGGACGCCACCAACACCTTTGTTCACCCGATGGTTTTCGAGCTGCTTCGTGACGGGAAAAAGGCGGCCTGGCTCGGCAACGCAGATGTCCCCCACTCGATGATCTTCACTCCCGATGCCGCCCGGGCCACCGCCCTGCTTGGCAATACCAAGGAGGCCTGGGGCCAGGTCTGGCACCTGCCGGTCCACCCCGATCCGCCCACCGGTAGGCAGTTCATCGCCATGGTCGCCAGGGCCTTTCGAACCGACCCGGGCTATCGGCTGCTCGGTACCAGCCTGCTCAGGCTGGTCAGCCTGGTCAACGCCAACGTGCGGGAGTCGATCGAAATGCTCTACCAGAACCAGCACCCCTACCTGGTCGACAGCACAAAATTTCAGCGCCGCTTCTTTGCCGCCACCTCCTACCTCGAAGGGGTTGATAAAACCGTGCGTTGCATGCGGCGGTAGATCGTGAGAGCGAGTTTGACTTTGCTTATGTGCAGAGCCCAAGTTTGCTGTGCTGACTGTGAGTATATGTGACTGAGGAAAACCGGGTACGGCCGCTTTCTTTTGGTAGATTGTCAATGCGTCGGAGGTGCAAGTCAAATGAATAATTGGTTTACTATAGATCAGATTGATCAGGAAACTTATATCATAAGCGAATACCGCCACTGGGAAGAAACACATTGCTATCTTTTGAATGGCTCTGAACGTAGTTTGCTCATTGATACCGGACTTGGAATCAGTAATATCTATGATGAAGTTATTAAGCTGACTGACAAGCCGGTTACTGCCGTTGCTACGCACATTCACTGGGATCATATTGGTGGTCATGGATTTTTCCAGGACTTTTACGCTCATGGAGCTGAACTGAACTGGCTTAACGGAGAATTCCCTCTGACAATGGAGCAGATTACAGGAATGGTCGTTGACCGCTGCGACATTCCGGAAGATTTTGACGTAAACAACTATGAGTTCTTTCAGGGCAATCCGACAAAAGTGTTAGAGGATAATGATGTAATTGATATTGGTGATCGATTTGTTCAGATAGTCCATACGCCCGGCCATTCGCTCGGGCATATGTGTTTTTGGGAAAAGGAACGTGGTTATCTTTTTACCGGTGATTTGGCTTATAAAGACACACTTTTTGCTTTCTTTCCGTCAACTGATCCAGAAACGTACCTCAATTCCCTGAAACGGATATCGGCCTTACAGGTCAAGCACGTGTTCCCTGCGCATCACACTCTGGATATTCAGCCTGAGATTCTTGGCAGAATGCGTGATGCCTTTCGGCAATTGAAGGCTGAGGGGAAATTGCATCATGGTAGCGGAACATATGACTACGGCGATTGGGCCATATGGCTATAAAATGAACCAAACCTAACAATGAAAATTTACTTGGATACGAATTCTGCTTCGCTGCATTTACACTGGTTATTTGCAACGTTATATAAACAACAAGGAGCAAACATGAAAAAACAGATAGTATATATATTAATATCTTTCATTCTATTATCAGGATGTGCGAGCAATGAGCTTTCTCTCAGGCATGATGTCGCATTGTCCTTTGATTCAGAACGTATTGCTTATAATGTGGTCGGCAAAGGAAAAACATCGCTGATTTTCATTCACGGCTGGAGTTGTGACGGGCGCTACTGGCAGAAACAAATTCCTGAATTCGCAAAAAAGTATCAAGTAATCACAATTGATTTGGCTGGACATGGGCATTCTTCATTAAACAGGTCTGAGTTTTCAATGTTGTCCTTCGCTAACGATGTGAAAGCAATTATTGATAAAGAACGCATTGACAGAGCTATTTTGATCGGCCATTCAATGGGAGGTAGTGTGATAGCTGAAGCAGCCAGATTAATGCCAAAAAAAGTAGTTGGAATTGTAGGAATTGATACCTTGCAAAATGTTGGGGAGCGCACTCCGCAAAGTGTAATTGACGAAATGGTCAAACCCTTTGAATCTGATTTTAAAAGTGCCGCACAGAGTTTTATTTCACCAATGTTTCCGAAAGGCACTGATCAACAATTGATGAATTGGGTAAAAGAAGATATGTCATCTGCCCCAAAAGAAATTGCTTTAAGTGCCTTTCGCAGCTATCTGGGTCAGTATGTAAACGGAGAAGCTGCCATTGTGTTTAAAGATATCACTATTCCTGTGGTCTCAATAAACGCCAGATTGTGGCCGACAGCACCTGAAGAGAACAGAACGCATATAAAAAACTATCAACTTTTTTATATTGAGGAAACAGGCCACTTCCCAATGCTGGAAAAGCCGGAGGAATTTAATATGCTGTTGGAAAAAGCCATTAACTCCATAGAATCAAAAAGTAATATAAACATATAACCAATCGCTCCAGTGGTTCGGTTTTTCTCCGCTCCGCAAAACCGAACCACTGAGCTTATTGTTAAGATAGCCAAATCGAAGATCTGAATATTTAATCATCTATCCGACTTTACACTACTACTGTATCCAGGAAGTTACGCAGTTTTTGAAGCCTAGCAACAAAGGTTGGATTTGAGAGATAAAATTATCCATGACGATTTTTAGCCGAAGGTGGTAAGCTCTTCTTTGAAGTTGCTCCATTTCCATTATCCTTAGTCGGGGCTACCCTGTCAGGAATAGTGTCAACCGTGAAGATATGTGCACAGACAGACGGAAGCTTGCCAGGCAAAATCTTGCCAAATTGGAGTGAAACAGCTACGCTGCAGTTCAAAAATTGAGCAGATACGGCCAGAGAGCCGAATTTTAAGGGCTGCCGCAAACAGTAGCTACTTATCACTTCACCTCCTCTAGCTCCGCATTCTCCTTTTTAGGGAACCATGGTTCCGTACACCGGGATCCTCCATGTATCTCGCCGAATTTTCCGCCCTGGCCGCCGGGCTGTGCTGGTCTTTTGGTGGGCTCTTGTCGACCTCGCCGGCAAGGGCCTTTGGCGCCTTACGGTTCAACCGGATTCGCCTGACCATCGTCGCCTCTCTTCTCGC
>JAZBOD010000183.1:0-7371 GCA_036350955.1 Desulforhopalus sp.
CCCCTCGATGACCGCGGTACTCAGCGAAGAAGAGGCAGAGCGGCTCAACCCGGCTTCGCCCGAGCTGGCGGCTTTTGCCGAAAAAGTCCGTCAGACCAATGTCTTTTTGGCGGAGGTGGCCTGAAATGCAGGATCTCGTCAATAAGCGAGCGGCGAAGATCGCCGTGGTTATGGGAAGCAAGTCCGATTTTGAAGTGATGAGGGAATGTGCCAAAGTGCTGGCCGATTTTGATATACCCTACGAGATTCGGGTGATTTCGGCGCACAGAACCCCTGATCGCGCCCACGAATTTTCCTCTACAGCTGAGGAACGGGGCCTTCAACTGATCATTGCCGCGGCCGGCAAGGCTGCCCACCTGGCTGGAGTACTGGCTGCCTCGACAACCGTGCCGATCCTCGGTGTGCCGATGACCACATCGGATCTGGGCGGCCTTGATTCCTTGCTCTCCATGGTCCAGATGCCTGGAGGTATTCCGGTGGGTACCGTGACCATCGGCAAGACGGGAGCAAAAAACGCCGCATTGTTGGCGGTGGCCATTTTGGCACTCTCCGACAGCCATTTGCGCGATGAACTCAAGGCCTACCGACAGCGGATGCAGCAGGAGGTCGAAGCAGCAGATGCCGAGGTGTTCCAGAGCAGTCTCTGCTGAGTCAAACCGGAAAGAGCACTATGCACATCGAAAAAAAGGTGGGTCCGATGAGTGTTCAGTATGAGGCAACTCTAGAAACTCTCGAAAAACTTCGCGGTGAAGCCATTGCCGCTGGTGGTTTAGAAAAGATCAATGCCCAGCATGCCAAGGGCAAACTCACGGCCAGGGAGCGCATCGATTTGTTGATGGATGACGATTCCTTTGAAGAATTCGATGTGCTCAAGGCAGGTCGAGGAGGTGCCTTAGGTGTTGAGCCAACCTGTGCCGGTGATGGAGTAATCACCGGCCATGGCACCATCGATGGCCGAGAAGTCTTCGCCTTCGCGCAGGATTTTACCGTCAAGGGCGGCAGCCTTGGCGAAGCCCATGCCCAGAAAATTTGCAAGGTCATGGATCTGGCCGTCAAGGTGGGGGCACCGATCATCGGCCTCAACGACTCGAGCGGTGCCCGGATTCAGGAGGGGGTCGATGCCCTGGCGGCTTATGGCGAAGTTTTTCACCGAAATGTCCGGGCCAGCGGCGTCGTTCCGCAAATATCCTGCATTATGGGACCTTGTGCCGGAGGAGCTGTCTACAGTCCTTCGATGACCGATTTCGTTTTCATGGTCCGAGAATCCTCATTTATGTTTGTGACCGGCCCGAGCGTGGTCAAAACTGTCACCCACCAAACTATCACCTCAGAGGATTTGGGCGGTGCGCAAATCCATGCCCATAAAAGCGGCGTAGCCCAGTTTATTGTTGCCAATGACGTTCTTTGCCTGCGCGAGGTGCGGCGACTGATCAACTACCTGCCTGCCAATTGCCGCCAGCAGGCACCCATGCTCGATCTTCGTGACCCGGCCGACCGCATTGACCCGGCTCTGGACTACCTCGTGCCGGAAAATCCCAACCAGAGCTACGACATGAACGTGCTGATCCACAGCATTCTCGACGGAGCCGAATTCATGGAGGTTCACCCCGGATTTGCCCGCAACATCATTTGTGGCTTCGGGCGGCTGGGAGGACAGACCATCGGCCTTGTCGCCAACCAGCCCGCAGTACTGGCCGGGGTTCTGGACTCGGACGCATCGTTTAAAGCCGGCCGTTTCGTCCGCTTTTGCGACGCATTCAATATTCCCCTGGTCGCCCTGGTCGATGTGCCCGGCTTCATGCCTGGACCCGACCAGGAGCACGGCGGGATTATTCGCCACGGTGCCAAGTTGCTCTATGCCTTCACCGAAGCCACAGTCCCCCGGATTACCGTGATTGTGCGCAAGGCCTATGGCGGTGCCTATCTGGTGATGAATTCCAAACATATCCATTGCGATGTCAATTACGCCTGGCCCACTGCAGAGATCGCGGTGATGGGGCCAAAAGGTGCCGTAGAAGTGATTTTTCGCAAAGAGATCCAGTCGGCCGTCGACCCGGAAGAGGTCTTGAACGAAAAGATAAATCATTACCGCCGGACTTTCGTCAATCCGTTTTTGGCAGCCAAGCGAGGATATATCGACGATGTGATTTTTCCCCGGGATACCCGCCACCGCCTGATACGCACCCTGCAAATGCTCGGCGGCAAAACGGCCAGGCAGCCTGAGCGCAAACATGGAAACATTCCCCTGTGAGGTGACTCATGTACGAGAGTATTTTGATCGCCAACCGTGGTGAAATCGCCGTACGGATCATGCGGACCTGCCAACGCCTGGGTATCCGGACGGTGGCGGTCTATTCCGAGGCCGACAGCAGGGGCCTGTTTCGCCAGGTTGCCGACCAGGCGGTACTAATCGGCGGCGCACAGGCACGCGATTCCTATCTTGATGGGGAAAAGATTGTCGCCGCTGCCATTTCCACCAAGTGTCAGGCCGTGCACCCCGGTTATGGATTTCTTTCCGAAAACCCCTACTTTGCCCGATCCGTCGAGGCGGCAGGTCTGGTTTTCATCGGGCCTTCGGCAACCGCCATCGCCATGATGGGGGATAAGATCGCCGCCAAAGAGCTCGCGGTCAAAGCCGGCGTACCGGTCATTCCCGGCCATGGCGATGTGTTAAAGGACGAAATCGAGGCCCTGGCTGTAGCTGATTCCATCGGCTACCCCGTGCTGTTAAAACCGGCTGCAGGCGGTGGCGGCAAGGGCATGCGCATCGTCCGAACCCCCGAAGAGATGAAGGATGCCCTGGCGGCTAGCCGTCAGGAGGCCAGCAGATCCTTTAACGACGCCCGGATTTTCATGGAAAGGTATATTGAAAATCCTCGGCATATCGAAGTCCAGGTTGTGGCTGATGCCCAAGGTAACGTGGTCCACCTGGGTGAGAGAGAATGTTCGATCCAGCGACGGTATCAGAAGATTATCGAGGAGTCGCCCTCGCCGGGGGTGAATGACGACCTCCGCCAGCGGATGGGCATGGCCGCCTGCCAGATTGCCCGCAAAGCCGGTTACCTCAATGTCGGCACAGTGGAATTTGTCCTGGACGGCAAGGGTCAGTTCTATTTTTTAGAGATGAATACCCGTTTGCAAGTGGAGCATCCGGTTACCGAAATGGTCACCGGTCTTGATCTTGTGGAACTGCAACTGCGTATCGCTTGCGGCGAGCCCTTACCCTTTAGGCAAGACCAGATTGCCTTAAATGGCTGGGCGATGGAGGCACGGATCTGCGCGGAAGATCCGACGAATGAATTCATGCCCTCCACCGGGATGATCACCCGTTATTCCGAACCCCGGGGGGCCGATGTCAGGGTAGACAGTGGCTTTGGCACCGGGGGGAATATCAGCCCATATTACGACTCGATGCTGGCCAAGGTGATCTGCCACGGCAGCAATCGAGAGGATGCGCGCAAAGCTTTGATAGAGTCGCTCAATGGCTACCATGTCGAAGGGGTACTCACCAACATCGACTTTGTGAGCAGCGTGCTGTGCCACCCGGAGTTTCAAAAAGGCAATCTCTCTACCGATTTTATCGTTGAACATTTCCAAGGCAGCCAGCCACGGTTTCCCCCCAATGAGCAACATCTGCGGCACATGGCCCTGGCCGCAGCCTTCATTTATCATGTGCGCAAGGAAGCGGTGCGCGACTCTCTCCGCCCCGCCGTCTCGCCCATCGGCGGCCGCAGAATCGATCCTGGCACCCACCGGTACAAGGTCAAGGCGGAAGAGGATCTTTTTGATATCCGGCTCGAAGGCGATTTAGCCAGCCGGCTGTGGACCACCCAGGTGAACGGGGATATGTATACCGTGGAATCGCCCGAGTTGGAGTTCTACCGCCGCCGGCTCAAACTCAAGATAGATGACCAGGTTCACCGTTTCCGACTCCGCATTGAGCACTCCTTTGTGGTTGTCTCTTTTAGCGGTATCACCCGGCTTTTTGAGATCTATAATCCCCGGGAGTGGGCAGCCATGCGGTTCATGCCCGAGCGCACCGAACGGCGTGCCGAAAATGTGCTGGTTTGCCCCATGCCTGGCCTGGTGGTCGCGGTGCTGGTGAAAAAGGGGGATCGGGTTTTCAAGGGGCAAAACCTGGTCATCGTTGAATCGATGAAGATGGAAACCGGGGTGGCCTCACCGATGGACGGTATTGTCGCCGATGTCCAGGTCAAAGCGGGACAACCTGTGGAATCGGATCAAGAGTTGTTGCAATTTGAACGATGAGGGGAAAAGATGCACCAATTGCTTTCACTCGACCAGACTCGAGCCAGGCTTCTGCTGGGAAACGAGGCTATTGCCCGAGGTGCCCTGGAGGCTGGGGTTGCCTTCACCACCGCTTACCCTGGTACGCCATCGTCTGAAATCGCCCTGCAGTTTTTTCAGGTTTCCCGAGAATCCGATCTCTATTTCGAATACAGCGCCAACGAAAAGGTGGCTCTGGAAATGGCCGCCGGAGCAGCAATGTGCGGACTTCGCGCAATGACTACCATGAAACACGTTGGCCTCAACGTGGCCGCGGATGCCCTCGTCACTCTTGCCTACACGGGGATTACTGGCGCCCTGGTGCTGGTCGTCGCCGACGATCCCTTCATGTTTTCGAGCCAGAATGAACAAGATACCCGCTGGTACGGCAAACTCAGCGGTCTGCCCATTCTCGAGCCGTCAACTGTGGCTGAAGCCAGGGAAATGACTATCGCAGCCTTTGAGCTTTCCGAGACCCTCAAACTGCCGGTGATCCTCCGCACCACCACGCGAATCAACCACTCAAGTGACATGGTTGCTTTCGGACCTTTGCGTCAAAGGGTTACCACCGGCTCATTTGAAAAAAATCCCATGGCCTATGTTTGCATACCCGCAGTTTCCCGCAATTTGCGTCCGAAACTCTTAAAGAAGATTGATCGGGCGGCGGTCATGGCCGATGAAAGTCCCTGGAACCGTATCGAAGGGGATGGCCCCTGGGGCATCGTCTGCAATGGTGTGAGCTACGGTTATGTCAGCGATGCCATACGGGAACTCGGTGCTGCCGATCACTTCAAGGTGTTGCGGGTGGGGTTTTCCTACCCCTTCCCGGAAAACCTGACCCGGAAATTTTTAGATACCTGCGAGAAGGTGCTGGTTGCCGAGGAGGGGGATCCCTACCTGGAGGAAGCTCTACACAACTGCGCCCAGCGTTACGGCAAAATGGTGCCGATTCATGGCAAAGGCGCGGACCTGTTTCCCAGGCTATTCGAATTCGACCCGGCAATGGTGAAAAGGGTGATCGCCTCCTCCTTCAATCTGCCTTTCGTCCCTGCGACCTCCATCCGGACCGATGATCTCCCCGAGGTTCCGACCCGGCCACCCAACCTCTGCCCTGGCTGTCCTCACCGGGCAACTTACGTCGCCGTACGCGAGGTTTTTGGCGACGAAGCCATCTACCCCACCGACATCGGTTGCTATACCCTTGGGCTATTGCCGCCTTTACGCATGGGAGATTTTTTGATCGCCATGGGCGCTGGCATTGGCTCAGCCGGAGGTTTTGCTCGGGCCACGGGCCGCAAGGTCGTGGCATTTATCGGTGACTCAACCTTTTTCCACAGCGGTCTATCCCCTTTAGCCAACGCGGTCTACAACAACCACGATTTCCTGGTGGTCGTGCTGGACAACGGCACAACCGGCATGACCGGCCATCAGCCCCACCCCGGTGTCGATCTCAGCCATCTTGACCTCAAGCGAAACACCGTCGCCATTGAAGAGGTGGTCTATGGCCTGGGGGTTAAAAAAGTGCTCACCGTCAACCCTTTCAAGTACCGGAAAACCGTTGAGGCAGTACGTGAACTGGCTCAGCACCGAGGGGTGTCGGTGCTCATCGCCCGCGCCCCGTGTCCGCTGCATGCCCGAACCCTGCCGAAATATCATAAAATGCGCCCCTTTCAGGTCAATTTAGCCAAATGCCGAGATCACCAGGTTTGTATCACCAAAGTGGCCTGTCCGGCTTTTTACGTGACCGGAGGCAAGGTCGGAATCGATGCCGGACGGTGCGTCGGCTGTGCCTTCTGCGCCCAGGTCTGTCCGGAAAACGCCATTTTACCGGTGGCTCAAAAGGAGGTCAGCCAATGAGCACTACCCGGATATTGATCGTTGCTGTGGGAGGACAAGGGAATATCCTGGCAGCCCGCATACTCGGCGAAGCGGCAGCCGCCAACGGCATCCGGCCACGGATGTCCGAATTCCACGGCATGGCCCAGCGCGGTGGCGTGGTCGAATCGATGGTTCTCCTCGGCGAAGGCATCGGTTATTGCATTGCCGACGGAGAAGCGGACATCCTCCTGGGATTTGAGCCTGCCGAAACCATCCGGGCAGCCAGGAAATGCGGCCCCCACAGCGTGATCATCACCAATACGGCTCCACTGCCACCATTTACCGTGGCTACTGGGCAGGCCAGCTATCCGGATGTCAACGCCGCAATGGCCGAACTGGCAGGGCGGGTCAAGCGCCTGATCGCTTTTGATGCCGCTTCTCTGGCACTGCAGACTGGGTCGCCCCTGGCTTTGAATATGGTAATGCTCGGTGCCTTGGCCGGAAGCGCTGCAGCGGATATCCCCTCCGACACATTTCGTGCCGCGATTAAGGAGAAGACCAACGCAGCCTTTGCCGACGCCAATTTGCATGCTTTTCAACTGGGGGCAAGGGCTGCCGGGCAAGAGGGATAACAGATCTGATCAGGCCATTCAGAACGACGCACAAGGCTGCCGGCTCCTTGCAAACTTTTCTATCTCACCTTTGAGGCTGAGGAGGTAGTCGATATTACTTTTGAACAGGCGGAATGTATAGAACGTAACCTGCTCCGCCCTTTCGGCTAGCCGGTGCCCGTTTCGCTAATTGTGGTTTTGCTCTATTTTTCCTGCAGTGACTGAGAAAATCCCCCGGAGGACAGTTTTCTGCAACAGCTTTGGTTGATTCTGCTCAATCAGTCGGCAAGGCAAAAGGAAAGTGAAGATGACCACTAAGCCGGCAGGACCTCTGCCCAGCCGCCGCCACTGTCGCTCGAGTTAATCAACGCCTCGTTAAACAGCGCACCGGCCAGGCCGTCGGCCGAGTTCGGAAAGGAACAGGCCAGCGGATCGGCTTCGGTACCGGCAATACTGGCAGCGATGACTTCGGCTGCGTCACTGTAGAGGTTGGTAAATGCCTCCGGAAATCCTTCCGGGTGCCCCGCCGGCAATCTTACGGCGCGGGCGGCCAGCGGCAGAGTTTTCGGTCCGCCGGCGGTAAGGATTTCGACTGGCACCCCCAGAGGCCGAAGGGTGAGGAATTGCGGCGACTCCTGTCGCCATTCGAGAGTAC
>JAZBOD010000184.1:0-8156 GCA_036350955.1 Desulforhopalus sp.
ATCAGCGCCGCGGTGGAGTTGATCACCCCGATCGCCATGGACGTGGGCCTGCGCTTTGCCATCCGCGAAGGCGGCCGCACAGTGGGTGCCGGCGTTATCAGTGAAATTTTTGCCTAAGGGTTTTTAAATGATACCTACTGAAAAAATCCGTATCCGTCTCAAAGCATACGATCACAAGCTGCTTGATCAATCGACTACCGAGATCGTCGATACGGCCAGGCGAACCGGCTCAGCTGTGGCCGGACCGATTCCGCTGCCGACGACCATCAACAAATTTTGTGTTCTGCGGTCACCGCACGTCGACAAGAAGTCTCGGGAGCACTTTGAAATGAGGACCCATCGCCGCCTCCTGGATATTCTTGAGCCGACCCAGCAGACCATAGATCTGCTTATGAAGCTTGAGCTCTCCGCCGGCGTCGATGTTGAAATCAAGCTGCCCTAAGGCAGTTCTCACGGTCAATTGAAGCATCAGGTAACGCTATGCCAAAGTCAATGGGTATTTTAGGAAAAAAAGTCGGAATGACCCGTATTTACAGCGAACTTGGACAGGCTATTCCGGTTACGGTTATCGAGGCCGGGCCGTGCAAGGTCCTGCAGGTGAAAACCGAAGCCAGCGATGGGTATGCCGCCATCCAGGTCGGTTTTGCCGAAAAGAAAGCTATCAGGGTGAATAAACCGATGGCCGGCCATTTTCAGAAGTCCGATTCGCAGGGATTTTATTTCATCCGCGAATTCCGGGTTCAGGACCCGTCGCAGTTTGCCGTTGGTCAGGAGATCAATCTCGATGCGGTGATGAAGGTCGGTGATAAAGTCGATGTGCAGGGCACCAGCAAAGGTCGAGGCTTTCAAGGGGTTATCAAGCGACATGGCTTTTCCGGCGGTGGCGCAGGGCACGGTTCGATGTTTCACCGGGCTCCCGGATCGATCGGCTGCAGTGCCTACCCCTCACGGGTCATTAAAGGCAAGAAAATGCCGGGGCGGATGGGCAACGACACGGTCCTCAGAAAGAACGTCGTCGTGGTGGACGTACGTCCGGAGGAGAATGTTGTTCTCCTTAAGGGACCGCTTCCCGGGGCTAAAAACGGCCTGTTGAAGATTTTCACCAAACAATAGATCTTTGTCAGAACAGGTTCGAGGAGAGAGATATGTCTACGGTAAGTATAATCAACACCAAAAATGAACGCGTCGGGGAGATCGAGTTGAACGATGCGGTGTTCAACCGTGAGGTCAAACCCCATATCCTGCACGAGGTCGTCCGGATGCAGCGCGCCGCCAGGCGGAGCGGGAACGCTTCGACCAAGACCCGGGTTGAAGTCAGTGGTGGCGGCAGAAAGCCTTGGCGTCAGAAGGGTACCGGCCGGGCGAGAGCTGGCAGCCGAACTTCTCCTCTGTGGCGGGGAGGCGGAGTCGCCTTTGGGCCGAAACCGCGTGACTACAGTTTCAAGGTCAACCGCAAAGTACGGCAGCAGGCGGTCTCGATGGCGCTCAGCGCCAGGCTCCAGGAAGGGAATCTGATTGTCCTCGATGATTTCACCATGGAAAGGATTAAGACCAAGGACTTCATCGGGGTGATGGGGGTTCTCGACATCGATAACGGCCTGATCGTTACCAACGACGCTTCGGAGAATCTCACCCGGTCATCACGCAACGTCAACGGCTACAAGGTTATGTCCTCTGATGGGCTCAACGTTTACGACATTCTGCTGCACAAGAAAGTCGTGCTTGTGCAACCGGTAATTGAAAGCCTTGAAAAGAGGTTAATGGCATGAAAAATATCTACAGCGTACTTCAGGGGCCCTGTCTCACCGAAAAAGCCGCCTTGCTTCAGGAAACAGCCAGCAAGGTGGTTTTTAAAGTCCATCCCAAGTCGAACAAAATTGAGGTGAAACAAGCGGTCGAGCGGATGTTCAATGTGAAGGTCAAAGACGTCCAGACCGCCTGGATTCACGGCAAAAAGAAAAGGGTAGGAAAGAAGGTCGGCACGACCAGCGCTTGGAAAAAGGCCTATGTGACCCTGTCGGAAGGGAGCATCAACTTTGCTGATGAATTGTAGGCCTCCCTGCTGCCTGTTGGAGGTACCACGTTCATCAACCCTCTACGTACGATGATTCTATCTAACCCGATAAACGGGATAAGTATTCTCAAAAAAATGACGTTACAGGCAAAAACGGAATTTCTGGGATACTCATCTATAAATGATGGAGCGATTGGGAAATCATGGCAATAAAAGTTTACAAACCAACATCGGCTGGCAAGCGACAGCATGTGTCGACCAGAAATCCCGAGCTTTCGACCAAGCAGCCCGAAAAGAGCCTGGTCTGCAGCCTCAGCAAAACCGGCGGCCGCAACAACTACGGAAGGATCACCTCCAGGCATATCGGCGGTGGCCATAAACGGAAGTACCGGATAATTGATTTTAAGCGAAATAAAGTCGATATCAATGCCAAAGTGGTCGCGATCGAATACGACCCCAACCGCTCGGCAAATATCGCTCTGCTCAGTTACAGCGATGGTGAGAAAAGGTATATCCTCTCGCCTGAGGGAATCAGCGTTGGCGATACCATAGTTGCCGGTGACAACGTGGATATTCAGCCGGGGAACTGTCTGCCTCTGGCCAATATCCCCTTAGGTACCGTCATCCATAACATCGAGATGAAGATCGGCAAAGGGGCGCAGCTGGTGCGCAGTGCCGGGGTTTCCGCCCAGTTGATGGCCAAAGAGGGCGGGCATGTCCTGGTTCGGTTGCCTTCCGGCGAGGTGCGTAAGTTCAACAAATCCTGTCGTGCCTGTATCGGTCAGGTTGGCAATCGTGAGCACGAGAGCCAGAAACTCGGTAAAGCCGGGCGTAACCGATGGTTAGGAAAGCGTCCCAGTGTCCGCGGCGTAGCCATGAACCCTGTTGATCACCCGATGGGCGGTGGCGAGGGCAAGAGCTCCGGCGGCAGACATCCTTGCAGCCCCTGGGGCATCCCGTCGAAGGGGTACAAGACCAGGACCAAGAAAGCTTCTGACAAAATGATTGTCAAGAAGAGATCATAAGGAACAAGGAGTAAGGTATGGCACGATCAATCAAGAAGGGGCCTTTCATTGACGATCATCTCCAGAAAAAGGTGGTTGAAGCAGTGGAAAGCGGTTCGCGGAAGGTGATTAAAACCTGGTCACGAAGGTCTGATATCAGTCCGGATATGGTCGGACTGACCTTTGCCGTGCACAATGGCAAAAAATTTATCCCCGTTTTCGTCACGGAGAACATGGTTGGGCACAAATTCGGTGAATTTTCCCCCACCCGGACCTTCTATGGGCACGCAGCGGACAAAAAAGGCAAAAAATAACTGGAAGCATAGGCTTCCGGCAGGATTTCCCAGGAGTAGACACCATGGAAGTGAAAGCTGTAGGAAAATATATCAGAATTTCCCCACAGAAGGCGAGGCTGGTCGCCGATGTGGTTCGGGGGATGGGCGTTGACCAGGCCATCACCACCCTGCGCTATATGCCCAAGAAAGGTGCAGGGATCCTGCAGAAGGTGATTGAGTCCGCCGTCGCCAATGCGACCCAGGGTGATCAGACCGATGTCGACAAGCTCTACGTCAAAAAGATCTTTATTGACGGCGGTCCGTCACTGAAAAGAATTCGTCCCCGGGCCCAGGGCAGAGCCACCGGGATCATTAAGAGATCGAGCCATATTACCGTAGTGTTGGAAGAGAACGAGACCCTGTAGGGCTGGCGCAGACTGCGGCGCCCTGCTTCCTGTTAATTAAAGAACAATGGATTTGTTGGAGGACTGTTTTGGGGCAGAAGGTTAATCCACACGGACAGAGACTGAACATTACCCGGACCTGGGACTCGATCTGGTATGCCGACAAAGAGTATGCCAAATTCTTGATCGAAGATCAGAAAATTAAAAAGTTCCTCAAAAAACGCCTCTATCACGCCGGACTGTCAAAGGTGAAGATTGAGCGCACCGGCGAGCAGGTGCGGATCAAACTGTTTACCGCGCGGCCAGGGATTGTGATTGGCAAAAAGGGTGCTGAGATCGAGATCCTCAAAAAGGAACTCGAGAAGCTTATCCATCGCAAGGTAACCCTGGACATTCAAGAGGTACGGCGGCCGGAAGCTGACGCTCAGCTGGTTGCCGAGAATATCGCCCAGCAGTTGATCAGGCGGGTCGCCTTTCGGCGGGCCATGAAAAAGGCTGTCAGTTCCGCATTGCGCTTTGGTGTCCAGGGAATCAAGATCTCCTGTTCCGGTCGTTTGGGCGGGGCAGAGATGTCCCGTTGTGAATGGGTCCGTGAAGGCCGAGTGCCGTTGCATACCCTGCGGGCCGATGTCGACTATGCGCTTGCCGAAGCCAATACCACCTACGGAATCATCGGGGTGAAGGTATGGATCTTCAACGGTGAAGTACTCAGTGCCGGCGATGCGGTTGCCGCCCAGTAGATTTCCTGGTGAAGAGTTCTTCTCATTACATTGGAGTAAGAGATGTTAAGTCCAAAAAAAGTCAAACATAGAAAGGTGTTCAAAGGCCGGTCCACTGGTGTGGCCTTCAGGGGGTCGTCGATCTCCTTTGGCGACTTCGCCCTCAAGGCCACCGTCTGCGGCAAGATGAGTGCCCAGCAGATTGAGGCGGCGAGGATCACCATTAACCGGACAATGAAGCGCGGCGGAAAAGTGTGGATTCGGGTTTTCCCCGATAAACCGTTGACCAAAAAGCCTGCGGAAACCCGGATGGGTAAGGGTAAAGGAAGTCCGGAGTCGTGGTGTGCGGTGATAAAACCGGGAATGGTTCTCTATGAGATTGCCGGAGTCAGTGAAGAACTGGCGGTGAAGGCCTTGAGCCTGGCGGGGAACAAATTACCTTTTGCCACCAAGGTGATCACCAAGGAGAATACGCTATGAAAACTGCTGACATCCGGAAAATGACCGTCGAAGAAATTGACAAGAACGTGCAGAATCTGCGCGAAGAGTATGGCAATCTCTCTTTTCAGCACCGCATTCGACCACTGGAGAATCCCAGTCGGTTGAGGAAAATTAAACGCGATATCGCCAGACTGGAAACGATCAAAAGACAATCAACCAATTAAGGTATTCTTTATCGGTTGGCGGTTCGAAATGGTTTTTAAAATTAGCAATTGACAATATTATGACTGAAATAACCCATACGCGAAAGATCCGAACCGGTTCTGTTGTCAGCAACAGAATGGAAAAGAGTGTTGTTGTTCGAGTAGAGCGCAAGGTTCGCCACAAACTCTACGGAAAGTTTATGAAAACCAGTGTCAAATATCTGGCTGATGACCCGGAGAACCGCTGCAATATTGGCGATACCGTGCTTATTGAAGAGTGTCGTCCTCTCAGCAAAAGAAAAAGATGGCGGGTCAAAACCATCCTCGAACAGGCGGTTCAACTTTGAGATATGCCCCCCGGTGGGAGATAATCCCGGCCGAGGGCAGATCAGATATCAGGTGAAATTATGATACAGACAGAAACAGTACTCAACGTTGCCGACAACTCCGGTGCAAAAAAGGTGCTTTGCATCAGGGTCCTGGGAGGGACAGGTAAACGTTATGCCACCATCGGTGATGTTATCGTTGTCGCCGTCAAAGAGGCCATTCCCAATGCCAAGGTGAAAAAGGGCGATGTGATGAAGGCAGTCATTGTCCGGACAGCCAAAGAGATGAAGAGAATGGACGACACCTGGGTCAAATTTGATGATAACGCTGCGGTGATGCTCGCTGCCTCAGGAGAGCCGGTTGGGACCCGTATCTTTGGCCCGGTTGCCAGAGAACTGCGTAATCAGGGCTTCATGAAAATTATCTCCCTGGCTCCAGAGGCGCTTTAAGCAGCCCGCCGGGGGATATGCCAGGATCTTCATATCGACAGGATAAAGGTAGAGTGATGAGACAGGGAAAAACGTACCTGAAAAAAAATGATCAGGTAGAAGTTATCAGTGGCAAGGACAAGGGCAGAGTCGGCAAGATCCTCAATGTTCTTCGTGATAAAGACCAGGCGGTTGTTGAGCGGATCAACATGATCAAGCGGCACACCAAACCGCGGGAAATGAATCAGCAGGGCCAGATTGTCGAAAAAGAGGCGCCGATCCATGTCTCGAATCTGCAGCTGATTTGTCCGGAGTGCACGAAGACCGGACGCATTGGCAAAAAGATTCTCGAAGACGGTACAAAGGTTCGGAGCTGCAAGAGTTGTGGCGGGACCATCGAAAGCAAAAAAAAGTAGACTAACCCGAAAAACAGAATAGGTACCAGAGCTCAGCTGTTTTTTGCCAACCACGGGAAAACAGCCTG
Source organism: Desulforhopalus sp. (assembly GCA_036350955.1). Classification (GTDB taxonomy): domain Bacteria; phylum Desulfobacterota; class Desulfobulbia; order Desulfobulbales; family Desulfocapsaceae; genus Desulforhopalus_A. Next base: position 6,300 of record JAZBOD010000184.1, read on the forward strand.
GAAGAGGTACTCACCACGTAGGCTAGGAGTTATTCATGGGTGCACTGAAAGAAAGTTATCTCAATGAGTGTGTTCCAGCGCTCAGGGAGGAGTTTGGCTATAAAAACGCCATGCAGATCCCCCAGATTAAAAAAATTGTCCTCAATATGGGCCTTGGCGAGGCTGTGCAAAACCCGAAGATCATTGAGGGTGCGGTTGAAGAGTTGAGCCGGATCGCCGGACAGAAGGCGGTGGTCACCAAAGCCAAAAAATCGATCGCCACGTTCAAGTTGCGCACGGGCATGCCAATTGGTTGCTGTGTCACTTTGCGGGGCAGCAAAATGTACGATTTTTTGAGCAAACTGATCAATATCGCCCTGCCGCGGGTTCGCGACTTTCGCGGGCTTTCGCCAAAAGGCTTTGACGGCAAAGGCAACTATTCGATGGGTGTCCACGAACAGATCATCTTTCCGGAAATCGATTACGATAAGATCGACAAAATCAAAGGGCTGAATATTACCATCGTGACCTCGGCCAATTCGGATGCTGAAGGCCGTGCCTTGCTCCGGTTGCTCGGGATGCCATTTAAAAAGTGATTGCGTTCCATTTTAAGACTATTTCAATAGACAATATCTGGAGGTCGGTTTGGCTAAGAAATCAATAATTGCAAAGGCTGGGCGGAAACCAAAGTTTGCAGTCCGTAAATACAATCGATGTCCGCTGTGCGGACGGCCCAGAGCTTTTATCAGAAAATTTGGGGTGTGCCGGATCTGTTTCCGTAAATTGGCGTCCAGCGGGGAAATTACCGGGGTAACGAAATCCAGCTGGTAGAAGGGGTTCTTCTCCTGCTGCTGTGAACCTGTGTACAATTTTGAGATAAGGAGTGCTCGCCATGTCAATGAGCGATCCCCTGGCAGATATGCTGACCAGGATACGAAATGCGGTAAGGGTAAAGTTTGAGACGGTGGAAATGCCGGTTTCGACCGTGAAGGTCGATGTGGCCAAGGTGCTCAAGGACGAGGGGTATATCGCCGGGTACCAGATTGTCGAAAGTCAGCCCCAGAATGTTTTAAAGATATTTCTCAAGTATGGGCCGGACAAGGAACCGGTTATTACCGGCCTGAAGCGGGTCAGTAAGCCCGGTTTGCGCAGGTATACCAAGGCCAAGGGGCTCCCCCAGGTTCTCAACGGACTGGGGATCGCCATTGTATCCACCTCCAGAGGTGTCGTGACCGACAAAACAGCCCGGAGCCTCAATGCCGGTGGAGAGATAATTTGTGAGGTCTGGTAGGCCCGCGGATAACGGAGGAAAGTATGTCACGTATTGGTAAGCAGCCGATTCCGGTACCCGCCGGAGTGAAAATAGATCTGCAGGCACAAAGTATCACGGTGAGTGGCGCAAAGGGGACTTTGAGCCGGGAGATTATCCCGGAAATTGAGGTGGCCATTCAGGATAACATCCTCGAAGTACATAACCGGGTGGAGAGCACCAAGGTCAACGCCTTTCGCGGATTGACCCGGTCGCTGATCAACAACATGATCGTCGGGGTTACCGACGGCTTTAAAAAAGTGCTGATGATCGAGGGTGTTGGCTATAAGGCAAACGTCAGCGGTTCGACCCTGACGCTTAATGTCGGCTACTCCAGTCCGGTGGAATTCACCTTGCCGACCCAGATTTCGGCAACGGTCGAAGGAAACACCAAAATCATCCTTGAAGGTATTGACAAGGAGCTGCTCGGGCTTGTTGCGGCGAAAATCCGTCAGGTGAGAAAACCCGAACCCTACAAGGGAAAGGGAATTCGCTACGAAAACGAGCATATCGTCAGGAAGGTCGGTAAAGCAGGAGCTTCTAAAAAATAGGGGCGATGCCCATCGCCA